>DATEZM010000434.1:0-9074 GCA_035255625.1 Rhizomicrobium sp.
TTCGCCATCGTGCCCAGCCGCACAGCGAGCGCATCGTCGGTGAGGTCGAGATTGATGAAACCCGGCCCCGCGATCTCGACCTTGGCGAAGAGCGGGTCGGCCTTGAGACGTGCGGCCACCTTCTCCGCGATGGCGCGCGGATTGGTCTTGGCCGCTTTCGCCGCCGCGAGAGCGCCGTTGCACTGGAATTGCGCGAGATCGGGACGGTCCGAGCGGCTTACCTGTCCGAAGGACTCCGACAGACCCTCGGCCGCGAACGCGGTGCCCGCGATCGCGCTCAGCTCGGAGAGAAGCGCAGTCATGGCCCGAGCGGTCCGTGCGCCTTGGAATAATCGAGTTGTTCGCGCGTCAGCTGGAGACCGACGAGGATACCGTACTCATACGGCTTCTTGCCGTTGGCGAGATGGACGATCATCGAAGGCACCTCGGCGGTGAACTGCGTTGTCGCCTCGCCCGGCTGGAACGAAAAGGTCGCTGCGTAGATGTGCTTGTCGAGGATGGTCGCACCGTTCAGGACCGAAACGACGTAGTAGGGCACGGTGTGGTTTGACGTGTCGCCATTCGGCGCACGGCTGGCGCGGAGGCTGATCTCGATGTCGGAATCCGTTGTGCCCTCGTCCTTGTCGAAGCTGCAACTCAAGCGCACGCCGGTGACTTCGACCTTGTAGAGCTCGGCGGATGGATCGTTCTCCATCCCATTCTTGAACGCAGTCAGCGAGGCGGTGTTGGCGAGCACGTTGACGGCAGGACACATGGCCCTTTGCGAGGCTGACTGGAATATGGAGCAGCCGGAGAGAAGGAGAATCGAAAGAGCGGCGAGCGTCGCGGTACGGAGAATCGGGTTCATGCCGCCACTCTAAAGGGTGTTGTGCGTGCCGTCGCACAAAGGCGCGGCCTTGCTGTGCTTGCAGCCACAGAACCACACGGTCTTGGACGCGTCCGCCTTGTACTCGCGCGGTGCGAAGGGACCACCCTTGTGGCTACCGTCGCAGAAGGGCTGGTTCTTGGATTGTCCGCACGCGCACCACCAATATGATTTGCCCGCCTCGACCTGCGCCGAATATGGGGATTTCTGCGCCACAACCGGCTCAGACATGATGCGGTCCTTCGCTTGACTTTTGCCGGGTCCCGAACGACTTCTCGGCCACAGGCCCAAAGCGCGGCCGGACAATAGCCAAGCGAGCGCTTCAGGGGAAGCAGGCCGCGAGCCCACGAGAAGTTTAGCCCGATGGCGGTCTATACCGACGTTTCCTTCGAGGAGCTGGAAGCGCTGCTGCGCGACTACGATGTCGGTCAGCCCCTGAGCTTCAAGGGCATCGCGGAGGGGGTGGAGAATTCCAACTTCTACCTGCAGACCGATCGCGGCGCCTATTTCCTGACGCTGTATGAAAAGCGGGTCAGCGAAGCAGATCTGCCGTTCTTCCTCGGGCTGATGGAGCATCTGGCGGCGCGCGGCATCGCCTGCCCGCAACCGATCCGCCGCAAGGACGACGCCCAATGGAGCGTCGTGGCGGGCCGCCCGGCGGCGCTGGTGACGTTCCTGAACGGCTTGTCGCTCAAGCGGCCGGAAGCGGGACATTGTGCAGCAGCCGGTGCGGCGCTGGCGCGGCTGCACGCCGCGGGAGCGAGTTTCGGACTCACGCGTCCCAACTCGCTGGGGCCGGAGGGTTGGGGTGAACTGGTCGCGAAAACGGAAGCAGGCGCCGATGATGTCGAGAGTGGCCTTCGTTCGCTGATCGCCGACAGCCATCGTGCTATCGCGGCGGCGTGGCCGCATGGATTGCCGGGCGGCGTCATCCATGCGGATCTGTTTGCCGACAACGTACTGTTCATGGGCGAGAAGGTCTCCGGGCTGATCGATTTCTATTTCGCCTGCAACGACGCCTTTGCCTACGATCTCGCCGTGATGCTCAACGCCTGGTGCTTCGAGACGGATGGCAGCTTCAACGTGACCAAGAGCGCGAGCCTGATCTCCGGTTACGCCAAGGAGCGCGCGATGACGGTTGCGGAGATCGACGCCCTGCCAGTGCTCTGCGCCGGCGCGGCGCTGCGCTTCGTGCTGACGCGGCTCTATGACTTGCTGAACCACGATCCGACCGCACTGGTGCGGCCGAAGGACCCGCGTGACTTCGCGCGCCGGCTGCGTTTCCATCGCAAGGTCAGAAGCGCTGCGGAGTACGGATTGTGAGCGCAAAGCCCGGCGTTGAGATCTTCACCGACGGCGCCTGCTCGGGAAATCCGGGGCCGGGCGGCTGGGGCGCCATCCTGCGCTCCAACGGCGTGGAGAAGGAACTGTCGGGCGGCGATCATGCGACCACCAACAACCGGATGGAGATGATGGCGGCGATCCAGGGGCTGGCAGCGTTGAAAGTCTCCTCCGTGGTCACACTCTATTCGGACTCGCGCTACCTGATCGATGGCGCCACGCAATGGCTGGCGAAGTGGAAGAAGAACGGCTGGAAGACCTCCGACAAGAAGCCGGTGAAGAACGACGATCTGTGGCGGCTGCTCGAGGTCGAGATGGCGCGGCACGACATGCAATGGCGCTGGGTGCGCGGCCATGACGGCCATCCGGAGAACGAGCGCGTCGACGCACTGGCCCGCAGCGCCATACCGTAACGGCATGCTGCGCCGGTCTCGGCGAGGACGCGGCTGCCCTACAGCTGCTTTAGGACATGCTCCGCGCTGGAGACAGAGAACGCGCCCGGCTCTTCGACGTTGAGTTCCTTGACCGTGCCGTTGTCCACGATCATGGCATAGCGCTGGCTGCGCTTGCCCATGCCGAAGCGCGAGCCATCCATCTCGAGCCCCATGGCGCGGGTGAAATCGCCGTTGCCGTCGGCGAGCATGCGCACCTTGCCGCCGGCCTTCTGGTCCTTGCCCCAGGCGCCCATCACGAAAGCGTCGTTGACGCTGACGCAGACGACATCGTCGACGCCCTTGGCCTTCAGCGCGTCGATATTCTGCACGAAGCCCGGAACATGCTTCGCCGAACACGTCGGCGTGAAGGCGCCGGGGAGCGCGAACACCACGACTTTCTTGCCGGCAAACAGCTCATCAGTCTTCACGGGCTTCGGCCCGCCTTCCTGCATTTCCATCAGGGTTGCGGAAGGAACCTTGTCGCCGGCGTGGATCGTCATGGGAATCTCCTGGAAAGTGGGTGGCGGGTTTTAGCGCAGCGCGAAGCGGGTCGCAAAGCCTCAGCCCGGGGTTATAATCTCCGCCCATGGCAAGCGCTGAACGCGAGCAACCACAGGAGAAGCAGGGCTTTCTGCACGGAAAGCTCCTGATCGCCATGCCGGGCATGCTCGACCCGCGCTTCGAGCAGAGCGTGATCTTCATGATCAGTCACGGCGATAGCGGCGCCATGGGGCTGATCGTCAACAAGCCCATTCCACAGCTCGGCTTCCGCGATTTGATGCAGAAGATGGACATCCCCGTGACGCAGGCGACGTCTTCCAGGCTCGTGCAATTCGGCGGCCCGGTGGACACAGACCGCGGCTATGTGCTGCACGGCCAGGAACGCAGCAGCCGTCAATCGACGCTGGACGTGACCTCGGACATCCGCCTGACGCCGACCGTCGACATGCTGCGCGCCATTGCAGAAGGGCGCGGGCCTGAGAAGTGGCTGCTCGCGCTCGGCTATGCCGGCTGGGGACCGGGACAGATCGAGAGCGAGATCGTGGCCAATGGCTGGATCCATTGCGATGCCGATCCGACACTGGTGTTCGATGCCGCTGACGAAGAGAAGTGGCGGCTCGCCTTCGGTAAACTGGGTGCGGGGCTATCTGGCCTGTCGTCGGAAGCTGGCCGGGCTTAGAGTGGAAGCGACACAGACCGAAAAAACACGTGTACTGCACGAACGGTAGGCAAATACGTTTGGGCGATCGACTCCGGCTTTGGAGCGGCGAATTCGCTCGCGTCGTGATCTCCGTTGATACAAACGAATTTTCTGAATCGTTTCCTCAGAAGGAATGGGCATCCATACAAGACGGAATACTTGTCCTGACAGATTCCGGCGCCCTCGTCCGGCTCGATCAATCGTTGGCTGATCGCATCGAGGTCGCGTAGACCGGCCTCGTCCGCCAAACTCAGGCAGTCCCTTTTTCCACCCGATCGCCAAAGTGCAGCGCGATGTATTGCAACGCCTGCGCCGAGGGCAGCGGCTGGGAATAGTAGAAGCCCTGGCCGAATTCGCAGCCAAGCTGCTTCAGCCATTGCGCATCGCGCGCGGTTTCCACGCCCTCGACCACGACGCTTCGCTTGAGGTCCTGGGCGAGCGAGATGACAGATTTGAGGATGGTCTCGGCGTCTTCGTCGGTGCCGGCATGGCGGGCCAAGAAGCTCTGGTCGATCTTGATCGTGTCGTAAGGCAGCGTCTTGAGCTGGCTGAGGCTGGAGACGCCGGTACCGAAGTCGTCGATCGAGATGCCAGCGCCGAGTGCGCGGCAGCGTTCCAGAGCGGCGCGCACGTCCTGGTTGGCGGCGACCGTGCTCTCGGTCACCTCCAGCTTCAGCGTGCCGGGCGCGATGGCGCCGCTGTGCAGCAGGGCCCCGAGATAGACGGCGAAGTCCTCGTCGCGGAGCTGGCGGCGCGAGACGTTGACGCTGACGAACAGTGGCGGATCGACGGGGAAGAAGCGCTGCCAATGCGCCATCTCGTGCGCCGCCCGCTCCAGCGCGAAGCGGCCGAGCGCCACGATCGTACCGGTCTCCTCGGAATGGGCGATGAAATCAGCCGGCGAGACGAGACCGCGTGTCGGGTGGTTCCAGCGCAACAGCGCCTCGAAGCCGGCGACGGTGTTGTCGGCGAGGCGGACGATGGGCTGGTAGTAGACATCGAGCTGCTTGTCCTCGATGGCGCGGCGCAGATCGGTCTCGAGGGCGACCGCGTCGCCCGGCGCCAGCTCTTCGAGTTCGCGCGTATAGACACGCACGCAGGTGCCGCCGGCGCGCTTGGCCTGCAAAAGCGCCAGCTCGGCGTTCTTGAGGAGGTCGAGCGGGTCGCGGGCGTCGCGGCCGAGCGCGACGCCGATGCTGGCAGGCGCAAAGACGTTGCGGCCGTCATGCGGATAGGGTGCAGCACAGGTCTCGAACAGTTCCTTCCCGATCGAAGCGGGCTCGTCCTGGTCTTGCGCGAACAACAGGGCGAAGGCGTCGCCTCCGACGCGAAACACTTCGGCCACGCCCTTGAATCGCTTGACGACGCGGTCGGCAATCTGCGTCAGGAGCTCGTCGCCGCCCTCGTCTCCCAGGCTGGCATGAATCTGCTTGAAGCGGTCGACATCGAGCAGTGCAAACGTGGCGCCAGAGAGACGCGCACCCAGCTGATCCAACTCTTCCATCAGCGCGACGCGATTGCCGAGCCCGGTCAACGGATCGCGCAAGGTGCGTTCGACGAGTTCGGCCTCGCTTTCCTTGCGCGTGGTGACGTCGGCCATAAGACCGAGACAGCGCTCGGCCGGACCGCTCTCGCCCTGCATCGTGGCGCGCAGCTCGACCCAGGCATAGCGACCGCTCTCAGCCCGCACGCGGAATTCGACACGGAAGCCGATGCCTGGATGACTACGGTAGTCGTCGATCGCCTGGGCGTAGGTTTCGCGATCGTCTGGATGAACGCGATCCAGCCAATCCCCGTGTGCCATGCGCGTACTCAAGGCAGGAAGGCCGATCAAGGCAGCGGCTTCCCGGCTCAGCTTGACGGTCTCGCTCGCGAAATCGAGATCGAACACGCCCTGATGCGACGCGCCGATCGCCTGCAGGGCCGTACTGGTGAAGCCGCCGGATGCCGGCATCTCACGTGGTGGCGGCAAGGGGTCGGCTTGCGGATGCGCGGCCACAGACTGGAACGGCAGCACCGCGATGCCCTCCCCCGCCGCAACGGCAAGCGCGAGAAGGAGTGCTCCAGCAGCGGCGAACCCGCCTGCAGCCGAGGTCGCCCAGGACTCGCCGGTGTTGTTGAGCGTGGCAATGGCCGAAGCCAAGACGACGAGCGAGAAGACGAGTGCGCTCGGCGATGCCACGCGCGCCGCCTGGGCGCCCTGGCGGCCGCAATAGACAAGATAGGCGGCGATGGCCGGCATTCCGAGGACGACAAGCGTGTCGGAGAGGACCGCCATGCCCGGAATCCCGAGATAGGCGAAGAGCGCGATGAGACAGATTCCGGCCAGCGTGAGACGGAAGCGCTGCACCAAACTCGGCCATGAATCGTGCAGCGGCACGATGGCGTCGGCGAGCATCGCGCCGGCCGCGAGCGACCATCCGGCCAGCATCGCCATCAGGCCATAAGGACCGCCAACCGCGGTGGCGAGGCTGGCATCGAACAGCCCCGTCTCCGACAACCGTTCGAGCAGCACCAGCACGAGCGTGATCGCCGCCCAGCGCGCCGGCGCATGGCCGAGCGTCACGGCGAGCCCGGCAACAAGCAGCGCCGCGGCCGCGATCACCGCCCACACGGCGGTGGTGAAGATCGCGAGCTGGCGGTTGTGCGCGGCGAGCGCGGGCTCCGTCCAGGCGAGCAGCGCCGGCGGGGCGGCGGCATTGGCGATCTGGACGGCAATCGCAACCGAGGTCGCCGGCGGGACGATGACGCGGAAGGCGCGCCTGCCATAGGCGCTCAAATGGTCGATGACGACGAGGGAATCGGAACTGGCGACAGCGAGAATGGCGGGCCGCGTCGGGCGTGGCAGAAGGCGGAAACTGACGCTCTGCGGCTGCGCGGCCTGCAGCACGCGGGCAGCGGGCCGGATGGAGGAATTGGTCGCGGTGAAGATGTACCAGCCCGAGCCGTCGGGGCCGATCTTGCCGCTGGGCGCGTGGTAAGGCGCCAGTGCGTTCGACACTTCGACCGCGCCATCCGGGCCAGCGAAATCCACCGCAACCGGAGGTGCCGCGGCGATGGCCGCTGCGAGCGCGACCCACAACGCGGCGAAGACGGCGAATCGTTTCATCAGCGCTGTCATGTCATGGCCCGAGACCGGCGTGAAGGCAGCCCGCTCTCACGCCAGCTTCGCCTCGTCGGCAAGGAGCGCGAACTGGACGTGGTCGCGCCATTCGCCATTGATCTGGAGAAAGCGCAACGCCAGCCCCTCTTCGCGGAATCCGGCCTTGCTGAGCAGGTTTCGCGAGGGTTCGTTGGACGGCAGGCAGGCGGCCTCGATGCGGTGCAGTCCGAGCGTGGAGAAGACGAACGGCAGCAGCGCACGGACGGCGTCGTACATATAGCCCTGGCGGGCGAAGCGCTCGCCGACCCAATAGCCCAGCGCACAGCATTGCGTCACACCGCGCCGCACGTTGGACAACGTACAGCCGCCCATCAGCGCATCGTCCTCATAGCGGAACACGAAGAAGGCGTAGGCCGAGTCGAGCCGTGCTTCCTTCTGGTAGCGCTTGATGCGGCGGCGAAAGGCGCCCTTGGTCAGTTCGTCGCTCGCCCAGACGGGTTCCCAAGGTTCGAGGAAGGCACGGCTCTCACCGCGCAGCCGCTGCCACGCCAGAAAATCGGCCATGCGCGGATAGCGCAAATAGACCGAGCCTGCCTTGATGACCGGCTGCTGGCCGCCCGGAAAGGTGAGGCCCCGCATGAACGCCATGGGGCCTGCATTCATTCCGCAGCTCTGAGCGCGCCACCGAAACGCCGCGCGAAGGAATCGTGGGACTCGAGCTTGCCGATGGGACCGACCGCCGCAATCGCGGGATTGGCAGACGCCATGACGCGCGAACCGAAGCGGCGGACAGCGGCGGCGTCGACCGCATCGAGCTTCGCCGTCAATTCCTCTATCGGGATCACGCGGCCGAGTGCGAAGATGTTGCCGGCGATCTGTTCGGCACGCTGGCCGGGACGTTCGAGGCCCATCAACAGGCCCGATTTCATCTGTGCCTTGGCACGCGCGACTTCGCCGTCGGATGCGGTTGCCGCGAGGTTTTCCATCTCGCCCGCGATCACTGCCGAGATCTCGGCCGCTTCGCGTGCGCCGGTGCCGGCGTAGACACCGATGGTGCCGGAATCCTTCGCCGTCTGGGCGAAGGCGGAGATCGCATAGCACAGGCCGCGCTTCTCGCGCGCTTCCTGGAACAGGCGCGAGGACATGCCGCCGCCAAGCGCGGTGGCGTAGACCTGCGCGACGTAGAAGTCGGGATCGACGCTCGACACGCCTGGCAGCGCATAGGCTATGTGTGCCTGTTCGAGATCTTGCTCGATGCGGATGTCGCCGCCGGCATAACGCGCGCCGAGCGGCGCGGGCGTAGGACCGCTGCGCAAATTCGCGAACTTTTCGGCGACCAGTTTTACGATCTCGTCATGCACGACACCGCCCGAGGCAACGAAGGTCATGCCGCCGGCGCGATAGTTGGCAGCGGAGTAGGTGCGCAGATGTTCGGGCGAGAAGGCGCCGACGGTTTCCGCCGTGCCCAGGATCGGCCAGCCGATCGGCTGGTCCGGATAGGTCACCGATTGCAGATGGTCGAAGATGATGTCGTCCGGTGTATCGGCGGCCTGGCCGATCTCCTGCAGCACGACATGGCGTTCCCGCTCGAGCTCCTCCGGCTCGAAGGTCGGATTGATGAGGATGTCCGCCAACAGGTCGATGCCGAGCGGAACATCGGCTTTGAGCACACGGGCGTGGAAGGCGGTCTGCTCGCGGCTGGTATAGGCGTTGAGATAGCCGCCGACCGCTTCGATCTCTTCCGCGAGGTCGCGGGCGCTGCGCGTTGTCGTGCCCTTGAACGCCATGTGTTCGAGCATGTGGCTGACGCCCATGACAGGAGCGGTTTCGTTGCGGCTGCCGGCGTTGACCCAAACGCCCAGCATCGCGCTTTCGAGCTGCGCCATGGGATCGGTGATAACGGTCAAGCCGTTGGAAAGTCTTGTGATTTCAGGTTTCATCGGCCCAGCTTAGCTGCGATGAAGGCGCGGACCAAGCCCTTGTCATTGGGCAAAATTTCAAGCCTTTCGGGCCGCTCGAACAGGCCTTTCAGGCGGTCCGGCAAGGGCGGCGGCGCACCGGTGGCGCGGGCGACCGCATCGGGGAACTTGGCCGGATGGGCGGTCGAGAGCACGACGACGTTGCGCTCCC
>DATEZM010000435.1:0-3158 GCA_035255625.1 Rhizomicrobium sp.
TTCAAGAGCATGCAGGTCATCTTTGCGGTGTTGATCGTCCACTTCTTCCTGAAGATCACAGGCGTCTATGGGCGCAATTCGATGATCGTCGCGGCGTTCGTGATGGGGCTCGTCATGATCGGCTGCCTTGGCTATCTCGTCGCTTACAACAATATGGAGGGCGGCATCTCGGCGACGCAGGAGCAAGCCCGGCCCGATGGAGCCAGCGGCGCCGGCTCGAATTCCATCGACGCACTGTTCTCGGCGCCTAGGCCCGAGACGCAAGGCGCCGTGGCGACGGTCTCTCCCGCCAATGACGGTGTTTCCTTGGGGCTTCCGAAGCTGTCGCAGACCTCGCTCGCCAACGCCACACCCTGGTTCTGGCTTGCCTTCGCCAGTGTGATTTTCTTCATTGTGACCACGGTGGCCGCGCTCTACATGCTCACGGCCGAGAACAATGTGCGCAATCTGCACATCGCCCGCGACTACAAGCACCGCCAACGCCAGTTCGCCCAGCTCCACATGCTGCAGCTTGCCGACAAGCGGACCGGCGCGGCATAGTTTCGCCGCATGAAAATCCTTCTCGCGGCGGTCACGACATTCGGACTTACAGGCGGCGGCGTCCTCGCCGTCCAGGCCACACGCAATATTGAGATCGCCCAGGCCTCGCTCGTCGAGGAGGCGGCCATCCCTGCCAAGCGGTTGGTCATCGGCCTCGATATCTCGAAATCCAACCCGCTGGTCGACAATCAGGCATTCGCCAGCAAGGTTGCCGCGCGGATCGCCAACATCGTGCGCGGCCTCGGCATGGCGTCCGAAGTGCATGTGCGCACCTTCGGCAGCTATGATGCTGCCTCGAACAATTTTCAGTATGACGCGTTGATCTCGGCGCGGAACCGGCCCGAACATGTCGCCGGAGAGATCGAGAGGCTGATCGCCGGCACGCCCTATCTGGTGAAGACCGGCAAGTGGCAGTCGCAGGAACGTACAAACATCCTCGCCTTTCTCGACAACGTGTCGAACAGCATCGGCTGCGGCGGGCTTCCGACAACCGTCGTCCTCGCCTCGGACGGAATCGAGGATTCCGAATATGTCCGCCTGCAGCGTTCCGGCACTCACCTGCCGCCGCCGGACGGGCGGCCGTTCCGCGGCTGCACCGAGATGGAAATACTGGGCATCGGCCAAGGCACCGGCAGCCCGGTCGAGACGACCAGGCTCCGCACCGAATGGTCGCGTTGGGCCGCCGCCGCCGGCTTCGGCCGGTTCATCGGCCTCAACGACTGGTAGTTTCATCACGATCAGATAGGAAAATTCGCGGCCCCAGGGCTTGAAATAGATTACTCTGCAACATAGAGTTATCTAGATAGACCAAAGGAGCCCCCATGTCGCTCACCCCCAACGAAGCTGCCGATGCCCTGCGCGACATCGAAAGCACCGGCCGCCGCAGCGGACAGGCCTTCGGCTACCGCATTGCTGCGCCGCACCTGATCATCTGGGGGCTGGCCTGGGTGATCGGCTATGGCGGCACCGATTTCGCGCCCGAACGGGCCGGCATCCTGTGGCTTGCCGTGGTCGTGCTCGGCACCATCGCCAGCCTCGTCACCGGCAGCGTGGTGTCCAAGCGCCTGGGAAGCGGCCGCAGGGGCGATGGCTGGCGCTATGGCGGCCTGGTCGCGATCTTCTGGGTCTTCCTGATCGCCACCTACACCGTTCTGGGCCCGATCGGCCCGCGTCAGCAGGGCGCCTTCGTGCCGCTGGCCATCGCGGCGATCTATGCCGGCGCCGGACTGTGGATCGGCTTGCGCTTCGTGCTGCTCGGCATCGCGGTCGCGGCGCTCACCGTCTTCGGCTTCTACGAGGTCCACGAACACTTCTACCTTTGGATGGCGGCGGTGGGCGGCGGCGGCCTGGTGCTCGCGGGCCTCTGGATGCGGAGCGCCTGAGCCATGGAACAGCCCGACGCCACCATCCACCAGCCCGTGCGCCTGAAGATCATGGCCGCGCTCAAGGCGCTGCCCGATGGCCAGCCGCTCGAATTCGTCAAACTCAAAAGTGTTGTCGGAGCCACCGAAGGCAATCTCGGCGCCCACATCACGACGCTGGAAAGCGCCGGCTATGTCGGCGTCGAGAAGGATTTCGTCGCCAAGCGTCCGCGCACGCGCGTGACGCTCACCAAAGAAGGCCGCCGCGCCTTCGACGACTACGTCGCCTACCTGCGCGACATCATCGGCACGGGGAGCATCGCAACATGATGCGCGCCGGCGATCTGATCATCGGTGCGGCGCTGGCGCTCGCCGTGAGCCTCGGTGCTGCGAAAGCCGGGGCTGCAATGCCCGGCGCAGATTTATTTTCGCGAAACAAAATATCGTTGAGCGCAGTGCAGCAGAAAAACTTATCCACGCAGCAATTTCAAACTCTCTAGGCTCACCGCGGCTCTGCGCGATTGCGCTGTTGGATAACCACGCCCAAATCGGCTTCGAAATAAATTTTCGACGCCCCCTTGAACCGAGTCGGTCTACGCACCAAATCACCCATATTCCGACAACTGTATCCTGACCGCGCGACGGAAATTTTCGTCGCGTCGAAGCATCATGGAAAAATGAAGAACGACAAATTCGAAAAATGCCGATTCCGTTCATGCCCGGACTCCGTCCGATTCGAACCGACAATTCGCGTCAGCGGTAGTTGAAACTCACCGAGATGCGTTTACCACGTGCGTTGTTCTGCGGCACGTCGTGGCGCAACCAGCTCTCCCACAAGAGAAGCGTGCCCGCCTTCGGCGTCGTCGTGACAAAGGGCTTATCGCGCGCGCCACGCCGCTTGACGGGTGCCGCCATCATCAGCGGCAGGCGCGGGTCCTCGAAGCGGATCGCGGCTGCTCCTTTCGGCAGCGCCACGTAAAACGTTCCGCTGATCGCTGCATGCGGATGGATATGAGCGCTATGAACGGCGCCGGCCTCCATGACGTTGATCCAGATGCTGTCCAGTGTGAGGCGGGTACGTGCAAATTGCAGCTCGCGCGCGAAGCTGCGGACATGCCGGTCGAGCCGTGCCTGTAGCTCGGCGATTTCCGGCGCGCGCGTCGGCAGATCATCGAGCGAGGCATAGGAGGTATAGCCGCGATAGCCATGCGCCTTCGCCCAGCGCCGGCCCGCCAGATCGTCGCGCGCGATGGCGAG
>DATEZM010000436.1:0-4705 GCA_035255625.1 Rhizomicrobium sp.
GCCCTTGAGCTGCTCGCCCACGGCTTCGGCCTGGGTGCGGCCAAGCTCGTCGAGGCCGGGGTCCATGTCCTCCCCGAAGCCGGCGGCGGCGTGGCCATGACGGACCAGATGGATGCGGGGCATGGGTCGTTCCTCGATGGCGTCGTATCGACCTAGCATTCCTTAGCGACGGATTTGAAGGTGCTATTTCCTCTCCGGATAACTCACCGCCATGCCGGCGCGGACGTCCTGCTGCACGCCATATTGCGGGAAGGGATAGCGGAAGCCGTTCTTGGCCAGCGCCTTCATGCCGTCGATCGCCTTGGTGAGGTATTCGGGCGGCGTCGCCATCAGCATCTCCTCGTCCAGCACTCCGCCATAGCGGCGCTCGGCGAAACAGGGGATCGATAGCGACGGCGTGCGCTTGGTCAGCGCCCTGCCCCAGGAGTCGGCGCAGGCGCTCTCGCCGACCACACTCCAGTCGAAGCGTTTGTAGCCCGACCATTGCAGGCCGTTGATGAAATAGATCATCGCGCCCGGTGTCGCGTAGAACAGCGCGATGTCCGGCGGGTCGAGCTTGCCGGTGGCGAGCGGGCCGACGGCGAGCGCTTCATACTGACCGTCGGGCACGCAGTTCATTGCCTTCTGGTGCGCCGTTGCATCCTCAAGCGTGGAGAACCACACACCCTTCATGTGCTGGCCGCTCATCCACGCATCGGTCTTGGCGTTGCCGAGGCCGACGACGGCACGGCACTGATCGCCGACCAGATTCTCTGCCGTGATGCCGACGGTCCAGCCGAGCCGTGATGCCTGGCCGACGACCTGATCGAGCGTGTGGACGTTGGCGGGGCGGCGGATGCGGTCGATCGCTTCCATGTCGGCGCGGCGCTCGAACAGTTTCATCGCGAACGGGATGGAGCGGAGCTTCAGGAGATTCTGAAGTTCGGCGGCGACGGCGGCCCAATCCTGGCTCATGACGTCTTCCCCACCGCGTTCCACATCGCGAAAGCGAGGCCGATGCCACGCAGATCGCCGGTGGTCGTTCCCAGCATGCGGTTCATCGCGTAGCCCATGCTCACCTTGGCATCCATATCGATGATGGCGAGCGAACCGCCATAGCCGCCCCAGAACATCGCATTGGGATTGGGCAGCGGCAGCAGGCCGCCGGCCAGACCGAAGCCGAGGCCGAACCGCGCCGGCACGCCCATGATCAGGTCGGTGCCTTCGACCTGCAATTCGAGCGCCTTGCGCACGCCGGCCTTCGAGAGAAAGCGCTTGCCCTGCGCCATGCCATCATTGGCGAGAATAGCATGGATCTGCGCGATGGAGCGTGCATTGCCGGTGCCGCCGGCGGCGGGGATCTCGGCGCCGCGCCAGGCGCGCGTCTTGGTCTCGGAGACATCGACGCCGGGATTGGTCGCCATGTTGCGGGTGAGTTCGCTCATCGCGGCATTGTCGCCGATGGCGTCGCCGGGCGGCGGCGCGAGCAGCTCGGCGACGCGCGCATCTTCCGATGCCGGAAGGCCGATCCAGAAATCGGCGCCGAGCGGCTTGGCGACCTCCTCGCGGAACACGGTGCCCACGGACTTGCCGGTGATGCGGCGCACCACTTCGCCGACCAGATAGCCCTGCGTCATGGCGTGATAGCCGGGCGCGGTGCCCGGCTCCCAATAAGGCGCCTGGGCGGCGAGCAGCGAGGTCGCCTTGTTCCAGTCGTAGAGGTCGTGCAGCCCGATCTTTTCCTTCCAGCCGGAGAGGCCGGCGGAATGGCTCATCAGATGGCTGACTTTCACCGTCGCCTTGCCGTTGGCGGCGAACTCCGGCCAGTACTTCGCGACCGGCGCGTCGAAATCGAGCAGGCCGCGGTCGGCGAGCAGGAGCGCGGTCAGCGCCGTCATCGTCTTGGTGGTCGAATAGACGTTGACGATGGTGTCTTTTTCCCACGGCCGGGTCTTCGCCGGATCGGCATGGCCGCCCCACAGATCGACGACCGTCTCGCCGTTCACCGTGGCGCTGAACGAGGCGCCCACTTCCTGGCCTTCGGTGAAATTCGCCGCGAACTGGTCCTTGATGGCTTCATAGCCGGGACGAACGAAACCGTGGACCTCAACACCCATGACACAACTCCGCGATTGCTCTGCCGCAGTCTGTCATGGCCCGCAGAGGCGGGCCACCCTGTGCGAAACTGCATCGCGGCGGGTGCCGGGAGTCATCTCACGACGACGCGCACGCGGCCGAGGTTCTGGACGCGGGCATAGGCCGTCTTGCGCGCGTCGCCGTCGCGTTGAACCGTGGCGCGCAGTGCTGGAAAATAGGTTCCGGGCACAGTGAACGCGTGGCTGGCCGAGACCGTCGCTTCCGCCGCCGGCCCTACGTCGGCGACGAGCGGATATTCGCCGGTGCCTTCGAAGTCCCATTCGGCCTTCACCACCGGCCCCGTTTGCGGCGGCGCGTCAATCCTTCCGGAGAATTCGACCGTCTCTCCAACCTTCACGTCGGCGCGGGCTGCGCCGTTGGCCGTCACCGACACGGAGGGCTGGATGCCCATGCGCGCGGACACCGATGCAGGAACGATCACTTGCCCGTCGCGGATGTCGTAGTTTGTGCTCAGTGGCGGCGCGATACCCTTTTCCACCCAGGCGCTCAAGTCACGAAGCGCCTGCTGCAGGACGCCCTGGTAGCTGACGACCCGCGTCGTCGCCACGGGGCGCGGATCCCTTGGCGAGGCGCTCTGGGTCGTGTGCAACGTATTGTCGACAAACCACAGACGATAGCGGTCGTCGAACTTTCGGCCGAGCGCCGTCTTGACGCGCGCACGATACCAGTCCGCCGCCCAGGGATAGGCCGCCTCGTCCATAAGGGCCTGCACGACGATCAACTTGCCGTCGAACCGGCCGCTCTGTGTCGCGCCGCCCGATTGCACGTCCTGGCCGGGCAGCAGCGGGCGCTGCGGATAGAGCGGCCGGCCGTTCGCATCCTTGTACTGGTCCCAGGCGCAGTATTCCGGCGCCGGAATCTGATGGCGGTGATAGGTCTGTGTGGCAAGATAGACTGAGTTGTCGAGCTCGACCGCATCGCCCGCCTTCAAGGCGGCCATGGCGTGGAAGTGGCGTTCGCCGAAACCGATCATCACCATGTCCCGCACGACGCCGGCGACATAGAAGACATGTCCTGCCGCGGCGCCGCTCTTCACGATCACCGATGCGCCTTGCAGATTTCCCTTCGGCAGATCGGCGATCCTGAGCGCGGCGGGAAAATCCACGCCGCTCTGCGTCTGCGCCGTCGCCACGGTGAGCGGCAATCCCAGCGCGCGCGCTTCGTCCGGCATCACCAGCGCCTCGATCTTCGTGGCGTGCCGGATGCGGGCCTGCTCGAGCGACTGGGTCGGTTCAGCGCCGAGATAGCCAGGCTTGCTCCAGAAATCCTCGAAATAGGACGGATCGCCGTCGACGATGCGGTCGACCAGAAGCGTGAACACACCGGTGTAGCCGAAGGCGATTCTGCGGACGTTGAACCAGGCCCGGGGCGGAAAGCCGAAGCGCGTGACTTCCGCCAGCGCCTCGCGCTCTTCATCGTTCAGGCCGGCGTACATGTCGCCGCTGCCGCCAGGATCGAGCGCGTCGACGATCTGCGGGAATTTGGGCGCCAGTACACGCATCGCATGCGCCTGCACCGTGAAGAAATTGGGGATGCTCACCGGCGTGCCGTGGACGAACGGCACGCTGCCGTCCCACACGCCTGGCTGGGTCTCGACGCAGCCGAGCGTCTTGAAGGCGCCGCCGCTCCCGCCATAGACATAACCGTATGGGCGGTGGCCGCCATACATCTCCGCGGCGAGCACGCGGGAGTATTGCGCGACGGCAGCGTTGGCTTCGGCGCTGCCGCCGAACATGTCCCTGCTGCCCTGGTTGGATTCCACCAGATAGGCGCCGCTCGCAGCCGCGAAGCCCACCCCGCCCGCCTGATACATCGCCATCGGTGCGGTGTTCTCGTTTCCCGAGACGGCCTGCAGCGGCTGAAAGAAGCGGCCGCCATATTGCTCCTTAGGCGGAAAGTAAAAGGAAAACAGAAGCTCGGTGCCCTTGAATCCGCCATGCACATAGCGATGGCGCACCGGAGTGTCGCGCCACTCGTCGGCGTCGATGAAAGGCTCGGAATACATGAATACCCTGCCGCGACGAAACGACGACGGCGCTAGGCCGCCGCCATCGCGACGTTCATGCCCATCATCTGCTCGAAGTTGCGGCGGTAGAACTGGTCGCGCGCCTCCTCGTCGATATCGACCATCGTGCGCTCGAAGCGGCCCTTCGGATCGTTGGTGCCTTCGGGATGGGGATAGTCGCTGGAGAACATGAAGAGATCGGCACCGCCGTCCTTGATCATCCGGCCGGCATCCTCGCCGGGGAACGGGGTGAGCTTCACGGCGCGGCGAATCTGCTCGGACGGTTTCATCTGCATCGCCTTCAGATACGGATCGGTGCGGCCGAAGCTTTTGAGACCGAGGTCGAGTTCGCGCAGGAATTCGGGCGCCCATCCGGCACCGGACTCGATAATGCCGCCGCGCAAATTCGGGAAGCGTTCGAATACGCCGTCATAGACCATCGCGGTGAGCCAGACCTGCGGCGCGAAGGACAGCATGATGTAATCGGCGAAGCGCAGATTCTCGCCGCCGCCGTGCAGGTCGGGCGCGCGCTCGCGGCCGTTGTTGCGGAACGGTACCGGCTGC
>DATEZM010000437.1:0-5762 GCA_035255625.1 Rhizomicrobium sp.
GTCTATTTCGGCGTTCACACCTTTCGCGCGCATGTCGAGGCCCATCTTGACGACAAACTGACGGCGAAGGAGAGGGGCGCGTCGACGCTGTTTCGCGCCATGGCATCAACCTTCGCGCTCACCATCACCAATCCTGCGACACTGCTAGGGTTCGCCGCGCTTATTGCGGGACTGGGCGGGCTGGCGGGTGGCCATCCCTCCATTGCCTCGGCAGCGTTTGTGGTGATCGGGGTGGCGGCGGGCTCGACGGCGTGGTGGCTGGCACTGACCACCATCGTCGGGCTGTTCCACGCCAGCATCAACGATCACGTTATGGATCTGATCAACCGGATATCGGGTGTCGTGATCGCGGGCTTCGGCCTCGCCGTGCTGGTCCACCTGGCGATGAAGCTGCTCTGAATCTTATCGCGCTGCGACGCGCACAAGTGCCGCCATCTTCGCGATGACGTCTTCCGCCTCGGCCATGATCTCCGCAATGATCTCGCGCGACGGTTTCACGTCGTCGATCGCGCCGGCGCCTTGTCCCATGGCAAACGCGGAGCGCTCGCGCGACAGACCCTCGATCTGTCCGCCGATGCCGCCCATCACACCGGCCTGACCCGACAGCATGGCCTGTGCGGGGAAGGGTTTGATGTCCTGCGGGCGCTTCTCCCAATCGGCGACCCATTCGTTCTTGAACACCCGCATCGGCTTGCCCGAATAGGAGCGCGTGATGATGGTGTCCTCGTCGCCCGCATCGACGATGACCTGCTTGTAGAGGCCGCCGGCATGCGCCTCGGTCGAGGCGATGAAACGGGTGCCCATCCACACGCCTTGCGCGCCGAGAGCAAGCGCCGCGGCCAGTCCGCGGCCGTCGACGATGGAGCCGGCGGCAATCACAGGGATCTTCACCGCGTCGACGATCTGTGGAATCAAAGCGATACCAGCGATGCGCCCGGTATGCCCGCCGGCTTCCGTGCCCTGCGCCACGACTGCGTCCAGTCCGCCCCGCTCGGCGGCACGCGCGTGCTTCACGGCGCCGTTGACGTTCATAACTTTGAGGCCCGCATCGTGGAATTTCTTGGTGAGATGCGGCGGCGGCACGCCGAGTCCGGAGATGAAAGCTTTCGCGCCGCCCTCGATGATGATGTCGGCAGTGCGCTCAAGCGACTCCGGCACGGCGGCGAGAAGATCGACGCCGAACGGCTTGTCGGTCTTGTCGCGCACGACCTTCATCTCGCGCTTGATCTCTTCGGCTGAACGGCCCGCCATGCCGAGCGTGCCGAAGCCGCCGGCTTCGGACACCGCGGCGGCGAGTTCGCCATACGAGACCCCGCCCATGCCCGCGAGCATGATCGGGTATTGGATGCCGAGCATGTCGCAGAGGGGCGTGTGCAGGGCCATGTCGCGTTCCTTTGTGCTGGACACTATCCAAACCGCTTCTGCGCCTCGCGCGTCAAGCCTAACGCGACGGAAAGGAAGTCGGAGCCCGCGGCTACCCGCGCATCGGGTGCAGCCCGGGCGATCGCATCGCGTACCGCCGGCACACGGCTCGAACCGCCGGTGAAGAAGATTGTCTGGATGGCATGTGGCGAGAGCCCGGCATCGCGAATGCATTGTGTGGCGGTGCGATAGAGGCGTTCGGTTCGCGTCGCGATGGCATGGTCGAAGCTGGAGCGCGTCGCCTGCGTGGAAAGGTCCAGTTCGATGAACTCCAAGGGCAGGGCGGTCGCAATGGCCTCACTGAGTGCGATCTTGCCGTCCTCGACCGCAAAGGCGATGCGATGGCCGAGCCGCTGGCGGACGACCTTGAGCAGGCGGGCGACCTTGTCGGGCTCGCGTGAACCCGCCGTGAGTTCGATCAGCATCCGTTCGTTCTGGAAGGTGTAAGCGAAGTTGATGGTCGACCAGGTGCTGAGCTCGAAATAGAGCGAATTCGGCATCGGCAGGTTCTTCTCGATGAGTCGGGTGCCGAGCCCAAGCTGTGGCATCACCGCGTCCAGGCTGAGCAGCGAATCGAAGTCGGTGCCCCCGACGCGCACGCCATCATTGGCCAGGATGTCGGAGGTGCGGTCGGCCTTCCTGGCCCGCTCGGGACCGATGCGGATGACCGTGAAGTCCGAAGTGCCGCCGCCGATATCGGCGATCAGCACGACCTCCTCGTGGGTCGCGCCCTGCTCGTAGTGATAGGCAGCGGCGATCGGCTCGTAGACGAAGGAGACATCGCGGAATCCCACGCGGTGCGCGATCGCTTCGAGCACCCGTTGCGCCTTGGTGTCGGCCTCGTCGTCATCATCCACGAAGCGCACGGGTCGGCCATGCACTACGGCCGTTAGCTCTTCGCCGGCAAAGGCTTGCGCCTGTTCCCTGAGGTGACGGACGAAGATTTCGACCACCTCCGTCAGCGCCACCATCCTGGAGCCGAGCGCCGTCTTCTCGTCGATCAGGGGCGAGCCCAGAATCGATTTGAGCGCGCGCATCAGCCGCCCGTCGTGCTGGCCAATATAGGTGTCGATCGCCGCGGCACCGAACACGACGTTGCCCTTGTTCTCGTAATCGAAGAACACCGCGCTCGGGATCAGGGTGTCGCCGCCCTCGACGGGTGCGAGCACCGGTGCGCCGTGGCGCACCACGCCGATCGCCGAATTGGATGTGCCGAAGTCCAAGCCGCAGGCCGCCATGCGAATCCCCTGTTGTCGAGGGGACGCCATCTAGTACGCCGAATGCACTCTTGCCAGTCTGTTTCTTCGCAGCTAAACTATCTCTTATATTGGGATGTCCGAAAAACGGGCGTCCCTTTTTGTTTGTGTACGGATCATTCCGCTGCGACGGCTGACGGCGACCGCAGCGCCTGCGCCATCGAATACAGCGCCACCACGATCACATTCGGTATCCACGACGTGTAAGCGAGCCAGACCGACGCCGCGCTGTAGCTGTGGAAGCCGGCCATGATGAAGAATGGGATCTGGATTCGCAGCGTTACCGCGCCGAAGGTCATGGCATAGCTGAACCGCATCAGCAGGCGGTGCAAGTCGAACTTGCGGGCAACCGCTGCGCGCCAAGCCCCGAACGTCGTGACGATCCAGAGGAACGCGAGCGTGGCGAAGCCGAGGCCCGCGATCGGCCCACCCGACGCATAAGGCGCCGTGGCAAGCGCGGCGATGCCTGCGATGAGGCACGCCGCGACATAGGTCTTGCCCATGAGGCGGTGCAGGGCGGGGCGCTTGGCGCGGATCGATGGAAAGAACTGGAACGGCCCGATCAGAAGCGCGATGGGCGCCACGAGCACATGCGTGAGCGCCTGGAGCGGTACGCGTTCGATTACGCTGCGGATGCCGGTGTCGATGCCGAGCCAGATATGGGCCGGCACTCCTGCAAATCGAAGGGAATAGACCGCGACGCCCGCCGCGAGGAATGCCATGGTCGCCAGACTGAACCGGCCGATGCCTCTTTCCATTTGCTCCGTCCTCCGTCAGTATCTTAACAGTGTCCAGATAAGTTAGGCTGCGATTTGAACAGTGGCAAGATTAAACGCAAACCGAAACCCGGCGCCCAAAAAAGGGCCTATCACCACGGCGACCTCAAGGATCAGCTGGTGGCCGCGGCCGAGGCGATCATCCTGGAACGCGGCGTGGACGGCTTCACGCTGCGCGAGGCGGCCCGCCGGGCAGGCGTTTCGCCGGCCGCACCGGCGCATCACTTCAAGGATGCCAGGGGGCTATTGTCCGAAGTGGCGTTGCGCGGATTCCAGGACTTTGGCGATACGCTCGAAGCTGCCGATAGGCGTGGCGGCAACGACCCCGCGCGGCGCCTGCATGAGCAGGGCCTCGCCTATGTGAACTTTGCGATGAAGAACCCGTCGCGTTTCCAGCTCATGTTCCGGCAAGGCAAATTCGATCAGGACTACGAGAATTTCCAACAGGTCGCCAACCGGTCTTTTCTGACGCTCGAAGGCGCAGTGCGTGCCGCGTATGGCCTACCACCCGGCGCCGCGATGACAGAAGCAGCCAACGGCTTCCTGATGGCGACCTGGTCGATCGTCCACGGGTTCGCACATCTGGCGCTCGGCGGCCAACTCGACTGGGCAGCGCAGCAGCGCGGCGGCAAGAAATTGATCCTCGATCGCTTCCTGCCGCTGACACTCCGGCACCTACCGGCCCCGGTCAGAAAATGAGATAGCCCCCGTCGATCACGAAGGTGTCGCCGGTGTGGTATTTCGAGGCGTCGCTCGCGAGATAGATCGCGATGCCGCCGAAATCCTCCGGCGTACCCCACCGGCGGATCGGAACGCGCGGGATCACTTTTTCGGCGAAGGCCGGCATGGCCTGCGCGCCGGCGGTCATGTCGGTGGCGATCCAGCCCGGCGCGATCGAATTGGCGCGCACGCCATAGCGTGCATGCTCCACAGCGATCGAGCGCATCATCGCCAGCACGGCACCCTTGGTCGCGCTATAGGCTTCGTTGCGGCCGGCGCCTTCGAGTCCTGCGAGGCTGGCCACGCCCACCACAGAGCCGCCTGCATCGCCCTTGCCCGCGCGCTCCACCATGTGCTTGCAGGCTTCGCGCAACGTCCAGAACGCGCCCTCGGCGTTGACCGAATGGACCCGGCGCCAGATCTCCGTCGTCATCTCGGAGAAGGAGCGTGCGCCGCCGCCGATGCCGGCATTGGCGATCACCGTGTCGATGCGGCCCATCTCCTTGATGGCCGCGCCCATGGCGTCGACGACTTCACTTTCATTCGCGACGTTTACTTTGCGCGCGCACACCCGCTTGCCATGCGCCTTAAGCTTGGTCACCGCTTGCGCGTTCTTGTCATCCTTGGTGCCCCAGATCACGACGTCGGCGCCGGCCTGCGCCAGCGCGTCCGCCATACCGAAGCCGATGCCGCCATTGCCGCCGGTGACGAGCGCGACTTTGCCGCTGAGATCGAATGGTCTGTACATGAAGTTCCCTCCGGATTTTGACTGGCGCGGACGGTATCGGCTGCCCCGAACGCGGGCAATGCGCCTGCATCAACCAAGATTTCCGCCTGCCTCCCAATTGCCGCGAGGCTGTGGAATACTCGACCAAACGGTGGGCGGGACGACGGCGGCATGACTTCCGAAATCGCGGTGATGAACCAGCGCGCGGTGGCGCTCGCGGCAGATTCTGCGGTCACCCTGATCGATGGCGGCACCGTCGTCGTGCGCAACGATCAGCGCAAGCTCTACAACCTGGTCGGCAGCCAACCGGTGGGAGTCATGTTCTTCGGCGTCGCCGACATGATGGGCCACCCGTGGGAACACCTGATCGAGCACTACCAGAAGAAGGTCAAACCCGGGCAACTGCCGCACATTCGCAGCTACGCCTCCGGCTTCGTCGGTATGCTCGACAATCTCGACGAGTTCTTTCCCAGGAACCGGCAGCAGGACGAGTACAAGCGCCTGCTGGCCTCGGTATTCCGCTATATCTTCCATCTGGCGCAATTCCTGCGCGAATCCGGCGGGCAAGAGCGCGCCCATATCAGCGACACGGCGATCCTCGAAGAAGCGATCGAGCGGGTGTGGCGCGACTACCAGTTCCGTGAAGACGGTAGCCCGCGCGGCAACCTCCCTTGTTTCCCGCAGGGCTTCGCGGAGACCGTGCGCAAGAACTACAGCGCTGACGCGGACGAGGTCATCGCCTACGGCTTCCAGCCGTTCGGCCTCGGAAAGGTGGCGCTCGGCCATCTGAAGGAGATCGCGGTCAACTGCGTGGTCAAGGACCTGTTTCTGGAAGACGTCACGGGCCTCGTCTTCGCCGGC
>DATEZM010000438.1:0-7593 GCA_035255625.1 Rhizomicrobium sp.
CACCTCGGCGATTTCATCGAGGACAAGAACGCCATCCTGCCGATCGACGCCGCGATCCAGAGCAATCTTCGCGAAACAACGACGCGCGTTCTCGCCTCGTTGACCCCGCGCGAAGAGCGCGTGCTGCGCATGCGCTTCGGCATCGGCATGAATACCGACCACACGCTCGAGGAGGTCGGCCAGCAATTCTCGGTGACCCGTGAGCGCATCCGGCAGATCGAGGCCAAGGCCTTGCGCAAGCTCAAGCATCCGAGCCGCTCGCGCAAATTGCGCTCCTTTCTCGATACCTGACGGGCCGTTCGCCCGAGCGGCCGGCGCCGCTTCAGCCGATGAGGGCGGCCGGGCGCCGCTTGCCGCCGATGCGCTCGGTGATCTTGTTTGCCGCGCGCTTCACCATCGGGCCGAGTTCGCCCATCCGCTCGTCGGTCATGCGCGCGAGGGGTCCCGACACGGAAATGGCCCCGGCAACCTCGCCATGCTCGTTGTAGATTGCCGCGCCGACGCAACGCATGCCGATCGCACGCTCCTCGTCGTCGATCGCCCATCCCCGTTCGCGATCGACGGCGAGATCGCGGAGCAGCGCCTCGGGGTCGACAATCGTGCGGTCGGTGAATTTCCGCAGGGCCGCGCGATGCAAATTGCGCAGGACCTCGGCCGGGGGAAGTTCGGCCAGGATCGCCTTGCCAAGGCTCGATGCGTGCAAAGTTCCGCGCGAACCCGGGCGGTGAAAGGCGCGGATCGAGTGGTGACTCTCGAATTGCGCGACGAAGACGACATCGCCCTTGTCCTCGATCCCGAGGTTCACGGTCTCACCGCTGAGCTCCAAAAGATCGCGCATGACGCTGCGCCCGGCGTCGACCAGCTTTCGATTGCGCAGAAATGCGCTGCCGATCTTGAACGCCTTGACGCCGATGAACCAGCCGCCATGCGCCTCGTCGCACAGTACGAAGTCGTTCGCCTTCAGCGTGGCGAGTATTCGGTGCGCTGTCGAAGCCGCAACGCCGGCGCGCTGCGCGATCTTGGTCAAGTGCAGACCGTCCGCTTCGGCGATAATCTCCAGCAGGGCCAGGCCGCGATCGAGCGCCCGCACGGACCCCGATCGCTGACGGCCGGGCGCGGCGTCCTTGGCGACCGGTTTTCGGGCCGATCGTGACTTGCGGGGCAAAGGCTCCTCCCTTATGGCAACCAATGATCTCCGATCCGTGCCGGCGTCCCGATTGCCGGCCGCCGCGGCCTTCCATGCCGCGTCGCCCCTGCGACGTACCATGATGGCTTTCGATCCGACGATGCAAGACCCAGATACTCGGCTCTGAACCGGTGTGGGCCGCGCCCGCTTCGTCATGTCCGCCGATCGATTCCGCGAATTGCCGTTGGAAATTTTTTACAAAAAACCATCCCGTTCCGCGATAAATTGTCGCATGAAAACACATAACTATATGATAAATAACAATATATTATATTTTCCGTTACGTGGAACCCTATTCTATTATTGTCATTGATAATGCGTTTCATACAATCAACCGGGCGGCTCGGCGAACCGACGAGACGGAAGCTCAGGGAGGGACAAGCGAAATGGCCGTATCCGCAGCGCAGCCGACCGCAGCGCTCAGTTCCGGGTTCTTTTCCGAAGGGCTGCACGACCGGGATCCGCCGCTGCACGCCGCCATGCGGCGGGAGCTCCACCGCCAGCAGGACGAGATCGAACTCATCGCCTCCGAGAACATCGTCTCCGGCGCCGTACTCGAAGCCGCCGGCAGCGTGCTGACCAATAAGTATGCCGAGGGCTATCCCGGCCGGCGATATTATGGCGGCTGCCAGCACGTCGACGAGGTCGAGAATTTCGCCATCGAACGCGCCAAGCAGCTGTTCGGCTGCGGCTTTGCCAACGTCCAACCAAGCTCGGGCAGCCAGGCGAACCAGGCGGTGCTGCTCGCCTTGGCAAAGCCGGGCGACGCGATCCTCGGCCTCTCGCTCGCGGCTGGTGGGCACCTGACCCACGGCGCCACGGTCAATCTGTCTGGCAAATGGTTCAAGCCGATCCATTACACGGTCCGCCGGGAGGACCAGCGCATCGACATGAACGAGGTGCGGGCACTCGCCATCAAGCACCGGCCCAAGATCATCATCGCCGGCGGCTCCGCCTATCCGCGTACGATTGATTTCGCCGCGTTCCGATTGGTTGCCGACGAGGTCGGCGCGTATCTGATGGTCGACATGTCCCACTTCGCGGGGCTGGTTGCCGGCGGCGTGCACCCCAGCCCGCTGGAGCATGCGCATGTCGTCACGACGACGACGCACAAGACCCTGCGGGGACCGCGCGGCGGCCTGATCCTGACCAACCACGAGGAGATCGCGAAGAAGATCAATTCGGCGGTTTTCCCGGGACTGCAGGGCGGACCGCTGATGCACATCATCGCCGCCAAGGCCGTCGCGTTCGGCGAAGCCCTGCGGCCCGACTTCAAGGCCTATGCCCGCGCCATTGTCGAGAATTGCCGGGCGATGGGCGAGGTTCTGGTCGCCGCGGGCTATGATTTGGTGGCGGGAGGAACCGATACGCATCTGATCCTCGTGGATCTCCGTCCCAAGAAGCTCACCGGGGATATCGCCGAGCGGGCGCTCGGGCGCTCGCGCATCACCTGCAACAAGAACGGCGTGCCGTTCGATCCCGAGAAGCCGACGGTTACGTCGGGTATCCGCCTGGGCACGCCGGCGGGCACGACGCGCGGTTTTGGCGTCGCCGAGTTCCGTGACGTCGGACGCATGATCGCGGAGGTGCTCGACGGGCTCGCGGTCAACCGCGAAGCCGGCAATGTCGAGGCCACGGCGTCCTCCCTGGCCGAAGCGAAAGTCAGGGAGGACGTTGCGCGCCTCTGCCGGCGCTTTCCGATCTATCAGGCTTGAGGACGAGCGAAGTCGTCACGAAACCACCAGCCGCGGCCGCCGTTTAGAGGTCGCGGGTCACCAACAGGGAGACAACGATGTCAGGCTTTCACGGGCTCTTCATTCCAGGCCCCACAAACATGCCGTTCGCCGTCCGGCAGGCTATGGACGTCCCCCTCGAGGATCAGCGCTCGCCCGAGTTTCCGGTCTTCATGCTCGATCTGTTTCGCGATCTGAAGAAGGCCTTCAAGACCGAAAAGGGCCAGGTGTTTGTCTTTCCGGCCACGGGCACGGGCGGCTGGGAAGCCGCCATCGTGAATACGCTGTCCCCCGGCGACAAAGTGTTGATCGCGGTCTTCGGTCAATTCTCCCATCTGTGGGCCGATCTTTGCCGCCGTCACGGCCTTGTCGTCGAAGTGGTGGACGTCGAGTGGGGCGAAGGCGTCCCGACGGAGCTCTTCGAGCAGCGGCTGAAAGCCGACACGGCGCATGAAATCAAGGCCGTGTTGGTCTGCCATAACGAAACCGCGACCGGCGTCACCAGCGATGTCGCCGCCGCGCGCAAGGCGATCGACGCCGCCAAGCATCCGGCGCTGCTCATGGTCGACGGCGTCAGCTCGATCGCGAGCATCGACTTCCGGATGGACGAATGGGGGGTCGATCTCGCTGTTTCCGGATCGCAGAAGGGATTCATGCTCCCGGCCGGGCTCGCGATCGTCGGCGCCAGTCCGAAGGCGCTCGAAGCCCACAAGACGGCAAAGTGCCCGCGCTGCTTTTTGGATTTTGCGGACATGATCCGCACCAACCGGGACGGGTATTTCCCCTATACGCCGGCCACGACGCTGCTGCACGGATTGCGCGCCTCGATCGATATGCTTTTTGCGGAAGGTCTCGCCAATGTCTTCGCGCGCCATCACCGCCTCGCCGAAGGCGCGCGCTTGGCGGTTGCCGCGTGGGGGCTGACGCTGTGCGCGAAGGCGCCCAAATGGTATTCGGACACCGTAACGGTCGTCTGCGTGCCCAAGAACTTCAACAGCGAAGACGTCGTGAAGACCGCCTATTACCGCTATCAGATGTCGCTCGGCCTCGGCCTGGCGAAAGTTGCCGGGCGCGTCTTCCGCATCGGCCATATCGGCCACGTCAACGAGATCATGGTCCTTCAGGCCCTGGCCGGCAGCGAAATGGCGATGCGCGATGTCGGCATCGCGGTGGAGGCGGGATCCGGCGTCGCCGCCGCCCAGGAACATTTTCGCAAGACCGCACCGCGGCTCGAAATGGGCAAGGTCGCTTGAGCAGGATGCGATCGGTGAAAATCTGCATTTACGGTGCCGGCGCCGTCGGCGGCTATCTGGCCGTCGGCCTCAGCTCGGTCGAGGGCGTGGAGCTGTCCCTCGTCGCGCGCGGCGCGCATCTTGCCGCCATGCGCGAGCGCGGGCTGAAGCTGCTGATCGACGGCGAGGAGCGGATTGCCCGGCCCCGGGCGACGGACAACCCCGCCGAGCTGGGCCCGCAGGATTATGTGATCGTCTGCCTCAAGGCCTATCAAGCCTGGGAAGTGGCCGCGCAAATGGCGCCGCTTCTGGGCCCTACCTCGGCCGTGGTGACCGCGCAGAACGGCGTGCCGTGGTGGTACATGCACGGCCTCAAGGCGCCGCACCATAACGCGCATCTCAGCAGCGTCGATCGGGACGACCGCCAATGGGACGCCATCGGACCGGCGCGGGCGATCGGCTGCGTCGTCTATCCGGCCACGGAAATCGTCGAGCCGGGCGTGGTGCGGCACATTTACGGCAACCGTTTCTCGCTCGGCGAGCCCGACGGGACGGTTTCGCAACGGTGCCAGCGCCTCGCGGAGCTGCTCAAGGCCGGCGGCTTCGATGCGCCGGTGTTGGAGGATATCCGCAGCGAGATCTGGCTGAAGCTGTGGGGCAATCTCTGCTTCAACCCGATCAGCGCCCTGACGCGGGCGACGCTCGATATCGTGACGACCGAGCCGGGGCTCCGCGCGCTGTCGTACAACATGATGGCCGAAGCAAAGGAGATCGCGACCCGGCTCGGCGCGTCGTTTCGCGTCGATGCCGACCGCCGGATCAACGGCGCCGCGCGCGTCGGCGCGCACCGAACCTCGATGCTGCAGGATTTGGATCATGGGCGCCGCCTCGAAATCGACGCCCTGCTCACTTCGGTGCAGGAAATGGGCAGGCTGGTCGCGGTTGCGACCCCCTACATCGACGCCGTGCTGTGTCTTGTTCAGCAGCTCGGGCGGTCGCTCCAGCTCTACCCGACCTTCCCCGAGGCGCCGGCGGCGCCGCCCGGGGTGGACATCGAAAGACTCGCCACGGCGAAATGAACCTGATGACCGATCGCGCGGTTCGCCCTAAATTGGCGCGGGCCCGTAGTTCAGTTGGTTAGAACGCGCCGCTCATAACGGTGTAGTCGCAGGTTCGAGTCCTGCCGGGCCCACCATCGCCAATCGCTTTCTGCATCAGGAGCTTAGCGAATTTGCCTCAGGACAAAACTGGGCACCGCAAGTCCTGACCTGTGATTGAACCAACACAGCACTTGCGCAGCGTACATAGAGGTTTGCCCAGCATTGCATTGGCGGTGCCGGTGAATTCAGCGGCGACGTCCGCGATGGGGACTCGGCCCAAGCACTGTAGTTAGAAGTTCGCCAGCGCGCGCAGGATCAAATGGTTCTCCCGACATTAAACGACGATAGAAAATGACGCCGAGCAATGCCGAGGCTGTAAGTTCGGGGTCAATGTGCGGACTGAACGCGCCGGTCGCCACACCGTCCTTAATGACTTCGACGAGGGGTTGGCGTGCTTCCAATTGAAAACGGTGATGAAATCTCCGCAACTCAGAATCGCGTTCCGCGCCATCGATGAGGGCTGGGATACAGGCCGAGAAGGTCGAACCAGCGACGACCTCGGCAACGTGTCTTATGATTCGCTCTAGGATTTCACGCGGCGAGCCGCTCCTGAGATCAGGTATTGTTTGTTCGTGGAACGTCTCGAATGCATCCGCGATTAGCGCGAGCTTCCCGGACCAGTGGCGATAGATAGTGGACTTTCCAACGGCGGCGCGTGCGGCCACGGATTCGATTGTAAAGGCGCCATAGCCGACTTCACCTAGCTCCGCGAGCGCAGCACGCAGTATCACCTGTCTTGAGCGTTCGACCCGTGGATCGGTTAGTGTCCCCATGAGATCTAATTTGACGGTTCAGACTTACGAGCGTCCGTAAGTTTGAACGAGTATCCCAGTGTGGCCTCGCTGGGCCCTGTGTCGTCAGCTCCTTCAGTCCCGCCCGCCGATGAATAGAGGGCCATAGCGGCGGCATTGTTCCGATCGGTCAAGACCCATGCGACGGCGCAGTGGTGCGCGTGTCCAACTTCGAACAATGCCCTCAACACGGCTTCGCCCAACCCACGACGACGATGCGTCGGCGCAACAGCCACCTCATTGATCCAGAGCTCGGGCGGTTTATCTGGATGGACATAGTGGACCCCGGAAGCGAAACCGACGACTAGTCCATCATCAATGGCAACAGCTATATGATGTCGAGGGTCTTCAAGAAATTCCTTAGTGAATTTCGGGTCGATCGGATTATCGAATACCTGGGCAGCGACGTTCGTAAGAATGCTGCCATCACCGCGATGCAGGACCTTAATTTCGATGGCCATATTCGTTTCCTGATTTGCCCACGTTAAAGCTGCGTCTTCGCAAAAAATCGAAGTAAGACACCGGATCGCGTGAGCTCTCGAGCGGTCATGCGGCCATTATCCAGAACAATCAATCGCGAGCAGCGCCGAGGCGCGCCTCGCGGATTGTTGGCTGGAACAACTCGACGGGATTTCCAGATGGATCATCCACCAGGATTTGTTTCCCGCCGACGCCCGTGACGATCTCGTTGCGGAAATGCGCGCCGCTCTTACGGAGCGCCTCGACGAATTCAGCGAGATCGGCCACTTCGATTGCGAAGCGGTTCCAGCCGCCGGGTTCGGGTACCCTGCCGTCGGGCATAGCCTGACCGCCGCCGCCTTGCGGATTCGGTGCGCTGAGAACGAGCCGGAGATCCCCGCGTGACAACATGGCGAAGGGGGGTGCCGGGCGCATCTCAAGTTTGAATCCGAGCAGGTTGGTATAAAACGCGACTGCGGCGTCAACGTCGTTGACGATGTAGCGGACTTGAACGTTAGCCATTGGCAACTCCTTCTCGCTCCAGCGTTGACACCTATGAAACGTAATCGTTTCACAACGATACGTCAACGTCTCATGGTGGCATGCTGAGGGCGTTGGCTCTAATCGGGCAATATGGCAACGCAATCCACAGTTCGATTCTGTTTTCGAGCATGGTATCGCTTGGTATGGCAGGTAACAGCACAACTGTAATATTGGGCATTCCAATACCGAGCACCGATCCGATATTTCTCGGGGTTATCGGCATCCATGTTCTGTTCGGAGTAGCGGCCGTTATCACCGGCGCTCTTGCGATGCTCAGCAAGAAGGGGCGCGGCAGGCACTCCAATTTTGGAACAATCTATTTTTGGTGCTTGTCCGGCGTGTTTGTCACAATGAGTGTGGTTTCGTTAATGCGTTGGGCAGACGATTACCACCTGTTCATTCTCGGAGCTCTTTCATTCGCATCTGCCTGTTTCGGGCGAAGCGCAATCCGGCTGCGTTGGCGGCAGTGGCCGAGGCTTCATCTCACCA
>DATEZM010000439.1:0-3584 GCA_035255625.1 Rhizomicrobium sp.
CATCGAGGCGGAGATTGCGGACGGAACGTTCGTCTTCAGCCGCAAGCTCGAGGACATCCACCTCAACATCGAATCCCGGCTCAGTGACCTAATCGGCGATGCGGCCGGGCGGCTGCACACCGCGCGCTCGCGCAACGACCAGGTGGTGACGGATTTCAGGCTCTGGGTGCGCGAGGCCTGCGCCCGCGCGGACGCCGGACTGGAGAGTCTACAGCGTGCGCTGTTCGCGCAGGCCGATGCGAATTTCGCGACCGTCATGCCGGGCTATACCCATATGCAGCCGGCACAGCCGGTGACCTTCGGACATCACTGCCTCGCCTACGTCGAGATGTTTCAACGCGACCGCACGCGGTTTTCCGATTGCGGCAAGCGGCTGAACGAGTCTCCACTCGGCGCGGCAGCCTTGGCCGGAACGCCCTACCCCATCGACCGCGACGTGACGGCCAAAGCACTGGGCTTCGCGCAGCCGATGCGCAATTCGCTCGACGCCGTTTCGGCGCGCGATTTCGCGCTAGAATATTTGGCGGCAACGACCATCGCGGCGACCAACTTGTCGCGGCTGGCTGGCGAAATCGTGCAGTGGTCGACGCCGGCCTTCGGTTTCGTGCGGCTGTCCGACGCCTTCACCACCGGCTCCTCCATAATGCCTCAGAAGCGCAATCCCGACGCAGCCGAACTGATCCGCGGCAAGACGGGCCGCGTGCTGGGCGACTTCGTGGCGCTGGCAACGGTGGTGAAGGGTCTTGCACTTGCCTATGGCAGCGACCTGCAGGAAGACAAGGAGCGTGTGTTCGACGCCGCAGACACGATCGAGGTGTCACTTGCCGCGATGGCTGGGATGGTTGCGGATATGAAAGCCGATCCGCGGGCGATGCGCGCCGCCGCAGAGGCTGGTTATCCAACCGCGACCGACCTCGCCGACTGGATAGTCCGCAGGCTGAAGAAGCCGTTCCGCGAGGCCCATCACATCGCTGGCAGCATCGTACGCCGCGCCGAAGAGAAGCGATTGCCGCTTGAAAAATTGCCCCTCGCCGAGATGCAAGCGGTAGAAGCCGGCATCACGCAGGAAGTTTACGCCGTGCTGACACTCGAGGCCTCGGTCAGTTCACGCATGAGCTTCGGTGGCACCGCGCCCGATCGCGTGCGCGAGCAGCTGCATTTCTGGCGGGAGAAACTGAAATGAGTCTTCGCATCGTTCTTGCGATGGCGCTGGCGTTTTCCCTCGCAGGCTGCGGGGTGAAGAACGATCTCGTCATGCCGGATGGCAAGCCGACACCGAGGGGTCAGAAGGACCCCTCCAAGCCGCCAAACCAACAACAGCAAGGTCTATGAACTATTTCGGCTATCAAAGCGGCGTCCTTCATGCCGAAGACGTCGATCTGAACACGCTTGCGGAGTCGGTTGGTACGCCTTTCTATTGCTACTCCAGCGCGACGCTGGAGCGCCATTATCGCGTCTTCGCGGCGGCTTTTCCGACGGACGCTCTCGTCGCCTTCTCCGTGAAAGCACTCGGCAATATCGCAGTGCTCAAGACGCTGGCGCAGCTCGGCGCCGGCGCTGACGTTGTCTCGGGTGGCGAACTCAAGAAAGCCTTGCGTGCCGGCATACAGGGAGAACGGATCGTTTTTTCCGGCGTCGGCAAAACCAGAGCGGAAATGAAGCTGGCGCTGGAGGCCGGCATCTATCAGTTCAATGTCGAAAGTGAGCCAGAGCTTCAGGCACTGAATGACGTCGCGGCCAGCATGGGCCTGGTTGCGCCCATCACCATCCGCGTCAATCCCGATGTCGACGCGAAGACCCACGCCAAGATCACGACCGGCACGGCGGAAACGAAGTTCGGTATCCCATGGAGCCGGGCGCGCGAGGCCTATCGACTGGCTGCGACGCTGAAGTCCGTCCGCGTCGTGGGCGTCGACATGCATATCGGCAGCCAGATCGTTGACCTGGAGCCGTTCGAGCGCGCCTTCCGCAAATTGGCCGAGCTCACCGTGCAGCTGCGCGCCGACGGGCACGACATCACGCGGCTCGATCTCGGCGGCGGGCTGGGCGTTCCCTATGTCACCGACAATTCCCCACCGCCCGATCCGGGCGCCTATGGTGCGATGGCGACGCGGATCACGAAGGACCTCGGCTGCCAGCTCATTTTGGAGCCCGGCCGACTGATCGCCGCCAATGCGGGCATCCTGGTGACGCGGGTGCTCTACATCAAGCAGGGCGAGGCCAAGACGTTTGCCATCGTCGACGCCGGCATGAACGACCTGATCCGCCCGGCGCTGTACGAATCCCATCACGACATCGTGCGCGTTAGCGAGCCAGATATGGACACGCCGCGCCACCGTTATGACGTGGTCGGGCCGGTCTGCGAGACCTCGGACATTTTTGCGGCCGACCGCGAACTGCCGGAACTCCAATCCGGCGACCTTGTCGCAATCTTGACCGCCGGCGCCTATGGCGCGGTGATGTCTTCAGCTTACAATGCGCGCCCGACAGCGCCCGAAGTGCTCGTCAAACAGGCGCAGTGGAGCGTGGTCAGGCCAAGACAGGACGATGACGCGTTATTCGGATCCGAACGAATTCCGGACTGGCTTTCGGGCTGACCGACACGTCCTTTGGTCGCGAGCAGCGCTCGCTTGGGAGCGCGTCTGGCCGGCACTGTGGCCGGCGAGCGGGATCGCAGGCCTGTTTGCCGCCGCGGCGCTGTTTGATCTCTTCGTGCCTCTGCCGTGGCCCGTGCATGCTCTCGTTCTGAGCGCTGCAATCACCGGCATCGGCCTTTGCCTCTATTTCAGTTTCCGCGATGTTCATCTTCCCGGTTGGCTCGAAGGGGCGCGCCGGCTGGAGCGAACGAGCGGGCTCGCGCACCGGCCGATCTCCGAAGCCGGCGACCGCCTCGCCGTCGGCGGCGGCGATGCGCTTGCGGAGGAACTATGGACCTTGCACCTGCACCGGATGCTGGCGGGGATCGGCCATCTGACAGTCGGCTGGCCAGCGCCGGGGCTGGCGCGGCGCGATCGGCGCGCCCTGCGTTTCGTCGTGCTACTTTTAATGCTGGCCGGTGTTGCGATCGCCGGAAGCGATTCACTCCACAGGCTGTGGGCGGGATTCAACGACGAGGGCACCGCCGGACACGTTGCGCTCGATGCCTGGATCGATCCGCCCGCCTATACCGGTCTGCCGCCAGTTTATCTCTCACAGGACACAACGCTCTCGGTTCCGGCAGGGTCGGTTCTCAATCTGCGTGCCCATGGTGCTGGCCACGCGCCCGGTCTCGCGATCGATTCCGATAGCGATGAAGCGAGCGGTTTCTCGGGCAGTCAGGGCGAGTACGGCGCGAATGCGCGCATTCTGGCGGATTCGCGCGTGCGGGTGCGCAGCAGCGGGCGCGCCATCGGTGACTGGAGCTTCACGGCGATCCCCGACAAGCCGCCACACATCGCCTTCGCTGCGCCGCCGGGCAAGACCGAGCATCAGGTGTTGAAACTCGCCTACCGCGCCGGCGATGACTACGGCGTCACGGCGGTGCGCGCCATCATAACCCCGCACGGCAGGCGCGGCAGAGCACTGGTCGTCGAACTTTCGCTGCC
>DATEZM010000440.1:0-9037 GCA_035255625.1 Rhizomicrobium sp.
TGAGGCGTTCTTATGTCTCCGCCGCGGCTTTGATGCCGGACACGCGCCCGAAGGCCGCTTCTTCTGGCAGTTTCAAGAGGAATACATGCTGGGTTTCAACGGCATAGCGCAACGACTCTTCGGCTCCTCGAACGAGCGGAAGATCCGCCCGTACAAGGCACGCGTGCCCGAGATCAACGCGCTCGAACCCCAGTATGCCGCCCTTTCCGACGACAAGCTCAAGGCGCTGACGCCCGCCTTTAAGGAACGCATCGCCAAGGGCGAGACGCTCGAGGACCTGCTGCCCGAGGCCTTCGCCGTGGTGCGTGAGGCGGCCAAGCGCACGCTCGGCCAGCGCCACTACGACGTGCAGCTGATCGGCGGTATGGTCCTGCACTACGGCAACATCGCGGAGATGAAGACCGGCGAAGGCAAGACTTTGGTCGCCACCCTTGCCGTCTATCTCAACGCCCTCGCGGGCGAAGGTGTGCATGTCGTCACCGTCAACGACTATCTCGCCAAGCGCGACGCCGAATGGATGGGGCAGATCTACCAGTTCCTCGGCATGACCGTCGGCTGTATCGTGCACGGGCTGACCGACGAGGAGCGTAAGGCTGCCTACAACGCCGACATCACCTACGGCACCAACAACGAGTTCGGCTTCGACTATCTGCGCGACAACATGAAGTACTCGATCGCGACGATGAGCCAGCGCGGCCACTCCTATGCGATCGTCGACGAGGTGGACTCGATCTTGATCGACGAGGCGCGGACTCCGCTGATCATCTCGGGGCCGACCGATGATCTGACCGAGCTGTACAAGGCGGTCAATGCCATGGTCCCGCAACTTCGTAAGCCGGGCACCAAGAAGATCAAGGGCAAGGACGGCAAGGAGGTCCTTGAGGATCCCGGCGACTACGAGCTGGATGAGAAGTCGCGCAACGTGACGCTCACCGAAGCCGGCAATGAGCACATGGTCGAGCTGTTGCGCGGCGCGGGACTGCTTGAGACCGGCGACCTCTACGACATCGAGAACATCTCGGTCGTCCACCACGTCAACCAGGCGTTGAAGGCGCATACCATCTTCCAGAAGGACCGCGACTACATCGTCAAGGACGACAAGATCATCATCATCGACGAATTTACTGGCCGGATGATGGAAGGCCGCCGCTATTCCGAGGGACTTCATCAGGCGCTGGAAGCCAAGGAGCACGTCGAGGTCCAGCCCGAGAACGTGACGCTGGCGTCGATCACTTTCCAGAACTATTTCCGCCTCTACGACAAGCTCGCCGGCATGACCGGCACGGCGCTGACCGAAGCCGCCGAGTTCATGGACATCTACAACCTCGACGTCATGGAGGTGCCGACCAACCTGCCGGTGCTGCGCGTCGATGCCGACGACGAGGTCTATCGCACCGCCGACGAGAAAAACGACGCCATCATCGGGCTGGTCGAAGAGTGCCGCAAGCGCAGCCAGCCCGTTCTTGTGGGCACCACTTCGATCGAGAAGTCTGAGCAGCTTTCGGACCTGCTCAAGAAGCGCAAGATCCAGCACAACGTGCTGAACGCGCGCTATCACGAGCATGAGGCCGCGATCGTTGCCCAGGCCGGTGTCAGCGGCGCGGTGACCATCGCCACCAACATGGCGGGCCGCGGCACCGACATCCAGCTCGGCGGCAACGCCGACATGCGCATCAAGGTCGAACTCGGCGGCGTGATCGACGAGAATGAGCGAGCCCGGCGTACAGACGAGATCAAGAGCGAAGTCAAAATCGACAAGGAAAAGGTGATCAAGGCCGGCGGCCTCTACATCGTTGGTACCGAGCGGCACGAGAGCCGGCGCATCGACAACCAGCTACGTGGCCGTTCCGGTCGCCAGGGCGATCCCGGCGCGTCGAAGTTCTTCCTGAGCCTGCAGGACGATCTGATGCGAATCTTCGGCTCGCAGCAGATGGACGCCATCCTCACCAGGCTAGGCCTGGAGAAGGGCGAGGCGATCGCCCATCCATGGGTGAACAAAGCGCTCGAGAAGGCGCAGCAGAAGGTCGAGGCGCGCAATTTCGAGATTCGCAAGAACATCCTCAAATACGACAACGTGCTCAACGATCAGCGCAAGGTGATCTTCGAGCAGCGCCGCGAAATCATGTCGGCAGACGACGTCAGCGACCAGATCGCGGAATTCCGTACCGAGGTCGTGGCCGATCTCGTCTCCAGCCACATCCCCGAACGCGCTTATGCCGAGCAATGGGACGCGGCGGGCCTGCACAGCGAAGTGCTCGACATCTTCGGCGTCGACCTGCCCGTCGTCGACTGGACGAAGGAGGAAGGTATCGCCGACGAAGAGGTGCGCGAGCGCATCATGTCGTCGGTGGAGAAGAAGGCCGCAGAACGCGCCGCGAACTTCGGGACCGAGCTGATCCGCTATGCCGAGAAGGCGATCCTTCTGGAAACGCTCGACCATGATTGGCGCGAGCACATCATCCAGCTCGATCATTTGCGGCAATACGTGGCGTTGCGCGGCTACGGCCAGCGCGATCCGCTCAACGAATACAAGGGCGAGGCGTTCACGCTGTTTGAGAGCCTGCTCGGCCGCATGCGCGCGGGCGTGATCCGCAAACTGATGCACTTCCAGGTCGCGCAGGAGCCGATGCCGCAGCTCGTCGATCCATCGCTGCAGTCGATGCGCGCCTCACACATCGATCCCCTGACCGGCGAGGACGAGTTTGCCGCGCCGTCGGCGCAATCCGGCTCGCGCCCGGTATTCCGCGACCGCGACGTGCCAGTCGATTCCAATGACCCCAAGACCTGGGGCAAGGTGCAGCGCAACGCCGCCTGCCCGTGTGGTTCGGGCCGCAAATTCAAGCACTGCCACGGCGCGCTCGTCTAAACCCGGACAGCCGCGGAGAAAATCACGATGCGGCAGGACTACAACGGCAACGGGACGGTCGTCTGGGTCGACCTGCACAATCCCACCCCGCAGGAGATCGCCGGCGCCTGCGAGGCGTGTCACTTGCGCATTCCGACGCGCGAAGAACTCGACGAGATCGAAACCTCAAGCCGGCTGCATGCGGGCAGCGACACGCTGACCCTCAGCCTGCCGATCACGCCCTACCACCCGGGCGCCGATCCGGCTCCGGCGCCGATCGGTTTTGTGCTCACGCCCAAATTGCTCGTCACCGTGAGGTTCGACGAACTCCACACCTTCCACAAGGTGAGCGCGAAAATCTCGCAGGACGGCAGCACCTATACCAGCGCGCAGATCTTCACCGAGATCGCCGAAGCCATCGTCGATTACGGCGCAGACAGGCTCGAGCATATCCAGTCCGACACTCGGGTCGTCTCGCGCAACGTATTCCATGGCGTGCAGCGAGGCCGGCGCAACGTGGCGAAGAAGAATTGGATGCTGCGCGACACGCTGGTGCAGCTTGGCGACATGGGCGAAAGGCTGTCGGAGCTACGCGAGACGCTGTTGGCGCTGCAACGCGCCCTGCCCTTCGTGGCTGACCGCGGCGCCAAATGGATAGGCGACGACGTGGCGGCGCGACTCAAGACAGCGACGCTAGATATCCAGTCGCTCAACGATTTCGAGACGCATCTGACCGACAAGGTGCAGTTCCTGCTCGATGCGACGCTCGGCTTCATCAACAACGAACAGAACGACATGTTCAAAGTTCTGACCATCGCCTCGGTGGTCGGCATTCCCCCGGTGTTCGTCGCCGGCCTCTACGGCATGAACTTCGCGAACATGCCGGAATACCACTGGGTCTACGGCTACCAATGGGGCTGGATGCTCATCATAGTCAGCACGATCTTGCCCATCGCGTGGTTCAAATGGCGCGGCTGGTGGTAGCCTCCAGCGCGCGACAAAAGGAGAGGCGGCAATGACACCGTTCAAGATCGAGGTGCCGCAGAAGACGCTCGATGCCATCCGCGCCAAGGTTGCCGCCTATGAATGGCATGAAATGCCGCGCGGCGAGGGATTGGACGGCAGCTGGGCCTATGGCGCCAATCTCGATTTTATGAAGGCGCTCTGCGCCTATTGGGTGGACGGCTACGACTGGCGCAAGTGGGAGAAGGCGCTCAACGCCCTTCCGCAATTCACCGCGCCCGTCGACGACATCGAACTGCATTTCTACCGCGAGATCGGCAGCGGTTCCGCGCCCAAGCCGATCATCCTGAGCCATGGCTGGCCGGGCTCGGTGTTCGAATTCCTCCACATCATCGACAAGCTCGCCCATCCCGAGAAACATGGTGGCGATGTCGCCGACGCCTTCACTGTCGTGGTGCCGTCGCTGCCGGGCTATGGCTGGTCGGGCAGGCCCAAGCGGCCGATCGGACCGCGCCGCACCGCGCAGCTGTTCGATAAATTGATGACCGATGTTCTGAAGCTGCCCAACTACATCGCGCAGGGCGGCGATTGGGGCAGCGCGATATCTGCCTACATGTCCTATGAGGGCAAAGGCTGCCGCGCCGCGCATCTTAACATGATGGGATGGGTCTCACCGGGCGTCGTGCCGCAGACCGAGGAGGAAAAGGCGCATTCGGCAAAGGCCGCGCAGCTCTTCGAGATGGAAGGCGCCTATTTCCGCGAGCAGACGACCAAGCCGCAGACCCTGTCCTACGCGATGATGGATTCGCCGGTCGGCGCCGCGGCGTGGATCGTGGAGAAATTCCACGGCTGGTCGGACACACGCAAAGGCTTCGAGAATGTCTATTCAAAGGACCAGCTTCTCACCAATGTGATGATCTATCTGGTGACGCGGACCTTCAACACCGCGACCTGGATGTATCGCGGTCGCGCCGAGGAGGCGTTCATGAATCCTGTGCCCAATGGCGCGCGGCTGGAGAAACCGACCGGCATCGCCGCATTCCCCGTCGATCTCATCCCCTTCCCGCCGCGCAGCCAGGTGGAGCGTGCGATAAACGTCGCGCACTGGACAAGCTTCGAAAAAGGCGGCCATTTCGCGGCGCTGGAACGGCCGGACGATCTGGTGGGAAGCATCCGGGCGTTCGCGCGGATGCTGACCTAGACGAGCAGATCGCGGCCCATCGCGAGATATTTCTCGCGGCGCTCCTTGCGAAGCTGTTCGCCGGGAATGCGATCCATCTCGGCAATGGCGCGGGCGATCTGCTCGCCGACGTTGAGGATCGCCTCTTCGGGCGCGCGATGCGCGCCGCCGACGGGTTCCGGAATAATGGCGTCGATTACCTTGAGGTTCAGGCAGTCCTGCGCCGATATGCGCAACGCCGCGGCGGCGTCCTGGTTCTTCTCCTGCTTGCGCCACAGGATCGAGGCGCAGCCTTCCGGCGAGATCACCGAATAGACGGAATGCTCGAGCATGAGCACGCGGTTGGCGGTCGCGATGGCGAGCGCGCCGCCCGAGCCGCCCTCGCCGATCACCACGGCGACAAACGGCACCTTGATCTCGAGGCCTGCCTGAGTGGAACGCGCAATCGCTTCCGACTGTCCACGCTCCTCGGCGGCCACGCCGTTATAAGCGCCCGACGTGTCGACCAGCGAGACCACCGGCAGCCCGAAGCGATCGGCCATCTCGAAGATGCGCTCAGCCTTGCGATAGCCTTCGGGCATCGCCATGCCGAAATTATGCTTGAGGCGGGTCTTGGTATCGTTGCCCTTCTCATGACCGAGCACCGCAATGGCGCGGCCCCGGAAGCGAGCCAGCCCCGCGACGATCGCATGGTCGTCGCCGAACGAGCGGTCGCCCGCCAGCGGCGTGAACTCATCGAACAGGTTGCGGGCATAGTCGGAGAAATGCGGGCGGGCGGGATGGCGCGCGACCTGGACCTTCTGCCAAGGCGTCAGCTTGGCATAGGTGTCCTTGATGAGGCCGTCCGCGCGCGACTGGAGGCGGCCGACCTCAGCATCGATCTGCATCGCAGGGTCTTCTTCGGCGAGCTTGCGGAGCTCGACGATCTTGCCCTCGAGTTCGGCGATGGGGCGTTCGAAGTCCAGATAGGCGTGCATGGGGTCTCGTCAATGCTGGGAAAACGTGACTTTTCGGCGGCCGATTGGCCGGAACCTGACAATCCGCTCCCGCACTGTCAACAAAAGCGACAATGGCGGTCACAAACTGGCAGGCCGAGCCGTCTTAACCGAGGAAACGCCGGGGCAAGGCGATGGTCGTTCGAGTCGGACTGGCAATTCTGGGCCTCTTTCATGTCGCCAATGGTCTGGTGATGCTGTTGTCGCCTTCAGGCTGGGCGGCGCGGGTGGTTCATCTCGGCACCCCCGATCGGCTGCATCTGCATTTCATCGCCGATATCGCGATGGCGTTCCTCGCCAGCGGCGTTGGCCTTCTGCTCGGCGCGCGACGCGGCGCGGTGAACGCGATGTGGGCCGTGGCCGGTGCAACTTGGCCGGCGCTGCATGCGCTGCTGCACACCAAGGAGTGGATCCTGGACGGCCCACCTCGTGCGACGGGCGATCTGATCAACGAAGGTGCTGGAGTCATTCTGATCGGCGCAGCAGGCGTCACACTGGCGTGGCTCCGCACCAGACAAGGAGATGCGTGATGCTCAAATGGTATTTCCACCACTATGTGCGCGCCGCGGAGCGGCGGTATGGCTACGACGCGTCCTATCTGCATGAAATGGCCGATACGTCCCTGTCGGCAACTGTGCGCTTCATGATCATGCAGATGGTAGCCGGCTACTGGCGCGCCGCGCGATCCGTGGTGCGCCGCGGCCATCGCAAGCGCGCTGGTCGAGGATTGCGGGCCTTGCGTGCAGATTACCACTGACATGGCACTGGGGGCCGGCATGAAAGGTGAAACGATCCGGGCGCTGTTATCCGGCGCGCCCACCGACCCGGACGCACAGCTCGGCTTCGACTATGGCCGCGCGCTACTCGACGGAAGTGACGGCCTCGACAAATTGCGCGACAGGATCCAGAGGAAGTGGGGCAAGAAAGCGCTTGTTGCGATATCCTTGCGCGCCATGACAGGCCGCAACTTTCCGGTGCTGAAGCGCGCGATGGGCCATGCCAAAGCCTGCCAGCGCGTGCGGATTGGCAAAGACGAGATCGCGGTGAACCAGACACTGAAGGCGGCGTGACCAGGCTCGAGACCTTTCAGATCCAGCGGAACCATCTCATCGGCATTGCCTATCGCATGCTGGGTGAGATGAGCGCGGCGGAGGACATCGCGCAGGAGGCATGGCTGCGCTGGGCTAACGCCGAGTGCGAAGACATTCGCGATCCGCGCGCCTGGTTGTCTGCGGTGACGGTGCGTCTGGCTCTCGATGCGCTGCGCAAAGCGCGGGCGCGGCGCGAGACCTATGTCGGACCCTGGCTGCCTGAGCCGCTCCTCCCGGATGACACGCGCGCGCTCGCGGCCGATGCGCCGGCGGCGCGCGCCGAGCTCGCATCCGATCTCTCGCTGGCGATGCTGATCGTGCTGGAACGGTTGTCGCCGGAGGAGCGCGCCGCGCTGATCCTGCACGATGCGTTCGATTGCGACTATGCGACGATCGCGCAGACGCTCGAGAAGAGCGAAACGGCTTGCCGTAAGCTGGTCAGTCGCGCCCGCGAGCGGGTAAAGGCAGAACGGCCGCGGCACACCGTCGCGACGGAGCGGCATCGCCAGCTGGTCGCGACATTCCTTTCCGCCTCGGCGAGCAGCGATCTAGAAAAACTCGCCGGCCTGCTGCGGCATGAGGTGGTGCTGTATTCGGACGGCGGCGGCAAGGCCGCGGCAGCGCTCAATCCGATCCACGGCGCCGACCGGGTCACGCGGTTCACGCTCGGCGTGCTGCGCAAGTTCGGACCGCCTGAAGGTTTGCGGGCCGAGGCGACGGAGATCAACGGCGCGCCGGGCTATCTCTTGCACGCGGCGGGCGCGTTATATGCAGCCCTGACGATGGAATTCGACGGCGACTGGATCAGTGCGATCTATGTCGTGCGCAATCCGGACAAGCTTCGGCGAATCAGCCGGTCTTTGCCCGGATCATCGCCATCTGCTTGACGATCACGTCCGCCTGACGGATCGAGGCGGCGTCGATCAGGACCCCATTCAGCGACGCTGCACCCGAGCCTGACGTGTGCGCGTCTTTCATCGAATCCAGAATCGCCTGGGCGCGTTCGACCTCCTTGGCCGGCGGCGTGAATATCTCGTTGCAGAGCTCGACCTGGCTCGGATGGATCGCCCATTTTCCTTCGCAGCCGAGGATCGCGGTGCGGTTGGCCTGGGCGCGGAACCCATCCGGGTCCTGGTAGTCGCCGAACGGACCGTCGATGGCGACGAGGCCATGGCTGCGCGCCGCACGCACTAGTTCGAACAGAGGGTAATGCCACAGATCGTTCCAGTGCCGCTCGCGAGACCGATCGGGGTGCTTGTCGGTCAGCATGACGTAGTCGGCATTGCCGCCGCCGATATTCGTGGTGCGCATGCCCTGGCTGGCGGCGTAGTCGGCGGCACCGAAATGCAGCGTCTCCATCCGCTTCGAGGAGCCCGCAATCTCGTCGATGTTCTTGAGGCCGAGCACCGACTCGATGATGACTTCGAGGCCGATCTTCTTCGTGCGGCCGGCGGTGGCCGAGCACTGCGTCATCAACCAGTCGATGGCGTAGACGTCCTTCCCGTTGGCAACCTTGGGGATCATGATTGCGTCGAGTTTCTCGCCGCCCTTCTCCACCAGCGCGATCACATCCTGGTAGCACCAGGATGTGTCGAGGCCGTTGATGCGAACGGTGACGATCTTGCCCTTCCAGTCGACATCGTTGAGCGCGGCAACGACATTGTCGCGGGCCCTGTCCTTGTCGGCGGGTGCAACGGCATCTTCAAGGTCGAGGCAGACGCAGTCAGCGGCGCCTGCCGCGGCCTTCTCGAAGAAGTTGGTCTTGGAACCCGGCACGAAGAGCTTGGAGCGATAGATGCGCACCGGCGCCTGACGTTCGATGGTGGTGAAAGACACGTGCTTTACTCCGGCAATGACGATGGCCGCGAGTGTATGTCAGGTGCGCGGCTTTGTCCGCCGCGAAAGCGGGTGCGCCTGCTCAACCACCTGCGTCAAGCGGTCCTTGGCGACGTGGGTGTAGATC
>DATEZM010000441.1:0-4128 GCA_035255625.1 Rhizomicrobium sp.
GCCGTTCTGGTTTCCGACGCCCGCCATCGCGATCTCGCTGGAGGCGAGCATCAGCCGCGCATTCTCCATAGCGCCCAACGCCAGCACGGTCACCTTCGGCCGCACCTTGAACTTTCGCCCGTCGAGCGTTGCAACGTCGAAAGCCTCGAGCGCCGCGGCATTCGGCGCCAGGTTCAACGCCGTCGCATTGGCGCGCAGGAACACTTTCAGGTTTGGAATATGCTTGAGGTCGTCGGCGTAGCGTTCCCCGAAATGGGTGGGCAGCACGCCGTCCCGGGTTTTGGAGAACTGGAACCAGCTCGTGTAGACGCCGCCGTCCGCCAGCCGCATCAGCGGCGCCTGAGCGGCCATCTTCGCCGTCGCGCCGTCATAAAACCAAGTGCCCACCTCGCACAACGACTGCGCGCGCTTGAAATAGGGCTTGAGCTCGCCGATGCCGAACGGCCAACCCGAATAGGGCAGCCAGTCGCGCTTCTCGAAATCGATCGGATCGAGCGGCCGGCACCAGCCGCCCCAATGATTGCTGCTGCCGCCGAGATAGCGCATGCGGGATGTATCGAGCGGCAGGTAGCGCACGCCGGCGTCCTGGCCGCCATAGAGTGCCTGCGTCGTGCCGTCGAAATCCAGGCCGCCGCTCTCGAACAGCATCGTGCGGATGGGCGTGTGCGCCAGCCCCAGTGCGAGCGTGATCCCGGCCGGTCCGCCGCCGATTATGGCGAGGTCTGGCTCCAGGACGGTGCCCGCGGGAACGGTTCGGGCGTCAATGAATGCGTTCAAATCGGGATGTCCGGTGGGGGCACAGGTGCGAGCGACGCTAGACGGGACGATGGACCCTGTCTTGTCGGAATTGTAACCTGACTACAAGCGCGGTCGTGGGGCAGCGTCGCCTGGGTCCTGTGCACTTGCCTCCGGGCGATTCGCGTCAGGTCAGGCAATGCGGGGAAACCAACCGCGTTGTTGCCGAAGGGGACTCTGAAGTGATCGCAAGAATATTCCGGCACCGGCAATTCGCGTTATTGCTTCCGGCCATGGCTCTCCTGCCACTCGCAGCCTGTTCGGACGCCGACTGGGCGCACGCCTTCACCTACGCGGACGTAAGAAGCTCTGTGTCAGCAGACGTGCATGCGAGCCAGCCTGTCCCACCCAGCCCAGTGCCGGGGCGCGGCTATACCGCCGGCACCTGCGAGGACGCAGCACGGGCGCGATCTGTCGACGCGGAAAGCCAGGGCTTTGACGAAGATGTTCAGCGGACCGTCTATGACAAGGTCTACGCCGACTGCAATGCGTTCCGGATGAAGATGTAATGATCGGTCGGCGGTTGGTGGAGCCAAGCGGGATCGAACCGCTGACCTCCTGCATGCCATGCAGGCGCTCTCCCAGCTGAGCTATGGCCCCTTATTCTGTCGGATGAACGCGCTAGCGTTCGTCCTTCTCGATGTCGGCGTCGATGATGCCGCTGACATCGTCGTTCTCGTCCTCGTCTTCCTCGAGAAGGCTGTTGTCCTCCTCGTCCTCTTCGCTGTCTTCGACTTCGATATCCTCGATGTCGTCTTCGTCGACCACCGACATGCCGGCGCCTTCGGTCTCGGTCTCCTCGGCAGCTTCTTCCTCTTCCTCGTCCTCGCCGGTGGCGGCGACCTGGATCGGCGCCTCATCCGGCACGGGCTCGACAACTTCTTCGGCCTCGGCCTCTTCGGCTTCCTCTTCCTCGTTCTCCGCCTCCTCGTCCTCCGCATCGGCGGCGACGTTCTGGGCGGCGACCGGTTCCGGCTGACGCGGCCGGCGTTGCTTGTACATCGCCTCTGGCTCGAAGCTGAACTGGCACTTCGGGCACTCGATGGGGCGCTTCTGGAGGTCGTAGAATCGCGCGGCGCATTGCGGGCACACGCGTTTCAGTCCGAGATCTGCCTTGACCAAACTGTAGCTTCCCGTGAAAGAAGGGTTTCTTTGGAAGGCGGGTCGTTTGCCACGCCGGACTACCCGATGTCAAAGAAGATTTGGGACGCACAGATGCACGGTTCCGGCGCACCCAGACCCTTGAAATCGCGCAAATCTTCCCCTCTGCGCGGTACGGCTGCCATTTCGGGCGACAAATCAATCTCCCACCGCTCCCTCATCCTCGGCGCGCTGGCGGTTGGCGAATCCACGATTACCGGCCTTCTTGAGGCGGAGGACGTACTCAACACCGCGTCGGCGATGCGTGTATTCGGGGCCGGCGTCACCCGCGACGGAGCAGGTTTATGGCGCGTTTCCGGTACCGGCGTCGGCGGCTGGGGCGAACCTGACAATGTGCTCGACTTCGGCAACTCCGGCACCGGCTCGCGTCTCGTCATGGGCGCGATGGCGACGACGCCGATCATGGCGGTTTTCACGGGCGATGCTTCGTTGCGCAGCCGGCCGATGGCCCGTGTCCTCGATCCGTTGACTCATTTCGGCGCGAGCTACATCGCACGCAACCGTGGTCTGATGCCGGTGACACTAACGGGCGCGAAATTGCCGATCTCCGCCGAGCACCACGTCGCTGTCGCCTCGGCACAGGTGAAATCGGCGCTGCTGCTGGCCGCGCTGGGCGCCCCCGGCCGCTCGCGCATCGAACAGAACTCGCTGACTCGCGATCACACCGAGAAGATGCTCAAGGCCTTCGGCGCGCAGATCCAAGTGGAGGCGCTCGCGACGGGCGAGGCGGTGCATATCACGGGTGAGGTCGAGCTGAGGCCCTGCGCCATCGACGTGCCGCGCGATCCGTCTTCGGCTGCCTTCATTATGGTCGCGGCACTGATCGTGCCGGGGTCCGAGGTGCGCATTCCATCGGTTCTGCTGAACCCGCGCCGCACCGGACTGATCGCGACCCTGCTGGAGATGGGCGCCGATATAGAAATCACGAACGAGCGCGAGAGCGGCGGCGAGAGGATCGGCGACCTTCTCGTGCGCGCCTCGGCGCTCAAGGGCGTCGATATCCCGCCGGAGCGCGCGCCGTCGATGATCGACGAATATCCCATCCTTGCCGTCGCCGCTGCCTTCGCCGAAGGAAAAACCGCGATGCGGGGCCTCGACGAGTTGATCGTCAAGGAAAGCGACCGCTTCTCCGCCATCGCCGACGGGCTGGACGCCTGCGCGGTGAAAATCGATGTCGTCAACGACGGTAAGGAAGCGACGCTCACTGTCCACGGTTGCGGCACACAGGGCGCACCCGGCGGCGCGCGCGTCGCGACCCATCTCGATCACCGCATCGCGATGAGCTTTCTGTGCTTCGGTTTGGCATCGAAGGACGCAGTAACGGTTGACGATACCGCGATGATCGCAACGAGCTTCCCGGAATTCGAAACCCTGATGCGCGGCCTCGGCGCGGACTTTCAGGCGGTGAACGCGTGACCGTCGTTATCGCCGTCGACGGGACCGCAGCCTCGGGCAAGGGCACGCTCGCCAAGCGGCTTGCTCGGCACTTCAACTTTGCGCACATGGATTCCGGCGCGCTCTACCGGCTGACCGCGCTCGCCGTGCTCGACAACAAAAGCGATCCCGCGAACGAGGCCGATGCGCTCAATGGCGCCCGCGCCATCGATCTCACCCGCATCGCCGATCCTGCGATCCGCTCCGATGTCGTCGGCCGCTATGCAAGCCAGGTTGCGGCGATCCCCGCCGTTCGTGCCGTGCTGCATGATTTCCAGACCTCTTTCCTCGCGAGCCCGCCGGGCCAGAGCCTTGGCGCGGTGATGGACGGGCGCGACATCGGCACCGTCATCGCGCCCGACGCGACCGCCAAACTCTTCGTGGACGCGACCCCCGAGATTCGGGCCCATCGCCGCTGGCTGGAGCTGAAATCCTTGGGAATTGTCAAAGATGAGGCGGAATTGCTGGCGGAACTGGCCGCCCGCGATGCCCGCGACGGCTCCCGCGCCGTGTCCCCGATGAAGAAGGCCGCCGACGCCTTCTTGCTCGACACCACGGAGTTGGATATAGACGCCGCGTTCGCGGCAGCCCTCGCTTTGGTATCTCCGAAGATCGAGGACGCGCTCAAGGACCGCCCCAGGGGTTAGGAGACCCGGCGGCCTCACCGAGCCACCCGAACTTGACCGACAATCCAACCGCCCAAGCGGAACCATATCCGCGCGGGAAGTCCATCGGCCG
>DATEZM010000442.1:0-7932 GCA_035255625.1 Rhizomicrobium sp.
AACGCGTCGCCCATCTTCGCCTCGAACTCCTTCATCTTGGCCAGCACCTTGGCGAGGCCGATCTGGTCGGCATAGTGCATCGGGCCGCCGCGATAGACCGGCCAGCCATAGCCGTTCACCCACACCACATCGATGTCGGACGGCCGGATCGCCTTCTTCTCGTCGAGGATTTTCGCGCCCTCGTTGATCATCGGATAGATGCAGCGCTCCAGAATTTCGTCGTCACCGATCTGGCGCGGATTGCGGCCCGATTTCGAGACGAAATCGTGGATGATCTTCTCCGTCACCGGCGACGGCTTGGCGGCGCGGGTCTCGGGATCGTAATCGTAGTAGCCGGCGCCGGTCTTCTGGCCACGGCGGTCCGCTTCGCACAGTACGTCGCGGATGGTCTCGCCCTTGCTGCGCTCCTTCACCCAACCGATGTCGAGGCCGGCGAGGTCGCTCATCGCGAACGGCCCCATCGGGAAGCCGAAATCGTAGAGCACGCGGTCGACGTCCCACGGCATGGCGCCTTCCAGCACCATCTTCTGCGCCTCGCGACCGCGCTGGCCGAGCATGCGATTGCCGACGAAGCCGGGGCACACGCCGACCAGCACCGCGATCTTGCCGATCGTCTTGGCAAGTTTCATCGAGGTCGCGATCACTTCCTTCGACGTGTGATCGGCGCGCACGATTTCGAGCAGCTTCATCACATTGGCGGGCGAGAAGAAGTGCAGGCCGATGACGAATTCCGGCCGCTTCGTGACCGACGCGATCTCGTCGATGTTCAAACCCGACGTGTTGGTCGCCAGGATAGCACCGGGTTTGCAGATTGCGTCGAGCTTGGTGAAGATGTCCTTCTTCACGTCCATGCGCTCGAACACCGCCTCGATGACGAGATCGACATCGGCGAACGCGCTCATGTCGAGCGAGCCCGCGATCAGGCCCATGCGCTTGTCGACTTCTTCCATCGGGAAGCGGCCCGACTTGGCGCTGCGCTCGTAATTGCCGCGCACGACTTTCAGGCCGCGGTCGAGCGCCTCCTGCTTGACCTCGACGATGGTCACGGCAATGCCGGCATTGGCGAAGTTCATCGCGATGCCGCCGCCCATCGTGCCGGCGCCGATGATGCCGACTTTCTTGATCGGGATGAGCTTGGTGTCGTCCGGTACGTCGGGGATCTTGTTGGCCTGGCGCTCGGCGAAGAAGTAATAGCGCTGCGCCGCCGACTGCGCCCCGGTCATCACTTCCATGAACAGCTTGCGTTCGACGGCAAGGCCCTCGTCAAAGGGCAGGTTCACCGCCGCCTCGATGCACTGGATATTGGCTTCCGGCGCCTTGAAGCCGCGAAATTTGCGCGCATTGGCTTTGCGGAAATTCGCGAAGATCTCGGGATGGCCCTTCGCCGCGTTCGTCTTGTTGTTGTTGTCGCGCACTTTCACCAGCGGCTTGTTCTCGGCCAGCACCTTGCGCGCGAAAGCGACAGCGCCTTCCTTCAGCTTGCCCTCGTCGGCCAGCGCATCGACCAGCCCCATGGCGAGGCATTCCTTGGCCGGCACGTGCTGGCCGCTCGTCACCATCTCGAGCGCCTTCTCAGGGCCGGCGATGCGCGGCAGGCGCTGCGTGCCGCCGGCGCCGGGCAGAAGGCCGAGGTTCACTTCCGGCAAGCCGCAACGCGCGCTTGGCACCGCGACGCGATAATGCGCGCATAGCGCCACTTCGAGGCCGCCGCCCAATGCTGTGCCGTGGATCGCGGCGATCACCGGCTTTGGCGAGCCTTCCATCATGGTCTGCACATCGAACAGCGAGGCGCCTTTCATTGCGCCGCCGAATTCGGAGATGTCGGCGCCGGCGATGAATGTGCGTCCTTCGCAGATCAGCACGATGGCCTTGACTGCGGGGTCATCGATCGCCGCCTTGAAGCCGCCATGCAGCCCGTCGCGCACATTGGCCGACAGCGCATTCACCGGCGGTGAGTTGAGCGTGATGATTCCGATCTCGCCGTCCTTGGAAAAATCGGTGACGGAATTGATGGCGGTCATGGCGGGGCTCCCGATGGTTCTGGATGGCTTGGCGGCGCACAAAAAATCAGGGAGCGCCCGAAGAGTCGAGTCGTTTCCGAAGGACCGGTATGGCGGCTCGCCGACTCCACTCTTGATTTTCGCTCCGCATTCGCGTCGAACGCCTACGACACCGGCATCACGGGAGCTTCCCTTGCGGCACACTCGCGCGATCTTCGGCCTTTGCCTGCTTCTGGCAGCCTGCGACCAGAGGCCAGCTACCGGGCCGTCGGTTCATCTTGTCGCGACGCCTGGCTGCGCCAGCGACTGGACCAAATGCACCGACAACGCCGAGCTCGTGCGCGACTACGGCGAATGGAAACAGGTGCCTGGCCTCTGCCAGAGGGCGACGGAAATCAAGAGCCAGACCGGCGCGCCGCAATGGCTGGACAGACCGTTCTCGGCGACGTTGCCGGGCAACATCTACGTTTCCAGCGGCAAGGCGGTCGCCATTGCGCCGGACGTCGCTTTCGTAAGCGCCGACAGGGTGTCCCATGCCAAGGTGGTCTGCGAATTCGACCTGAAGCAGCACGCGGTGACGAGCCTCTACATCGTGCCGCTTTAAGCGGCCGATTTGGAGCCCGTTGCCCCGACATCGTGCTTTCCTTCGCGGTGCGCCCGACTATCGTCTTGGCCAAAACGGGAGGTCCTCGTGTCCTATGAGCACATCACTTACGACGTCGCCGACTCCATCGCGACGATCACGCTGAACCGTCCCGACAAGCTCAACGCCTACACCGCGGTCATGGGCGCTGAGCTGGAGGACGCGTTTATCGCGGCCGACGCCGACGACGCGGTGCGCGTCATCGTCGTCACCGGTGCGGGCAGGGGATTTTGTGCCGGCGCCGACATCTCCGGCGGCGCGAACGCCTTCGACACCAAGAGTGGGGGCGCCGCCATGTTCCAATCGGCCTCAAGTAGCAAAGCGGTAGGACAAAGAAAAACCGGCGCGGGATTCATTGGCGCGATCTATAATTGCCGCAAGCCTTCCATCGCCGCGATCAACGGGCCCGCGGTCGGCGTCGGCATTACGCTGGCGTTGCCGATGGATATCCGTATCGCGTCCAGTGAGGCGAAGTTCGGCTTCGTTTTCGCCCGCCGCGGGTTGGTGCCGGAAGCCGGCAGCGCCTGGTTTCTGCCGCGCCTCGTCGGCCTCGATCAGGCGCTGCGCTGGTGCCTGTCGGGCCGCGTCTTCGGCGCCGACGAAGCGAGAGAGGGCGGGCTCGTCAGCGAAGTCGTCGCGCCGGCGGAGCTTCTCGCCCGCGCCCGCGCCATCGCCGCCGAGATGATCGAGAACACTGCGCCGGTCTCGGTCGCGCTCACGCGTCACATGCTGTGGCAATATTCGGGACAACCCGATCCGTTTGCGGTGATGGGGATTGATGGCGCGCTCAGTGTCGAGCTCGGCGCCGGTCCCGACGTGAAAGAGGGCGTCGCCGCCTTCCTCGAGAGACGCAAACCGAATTTCCCCGGCAAGGTCTCCGGTGGCTGGCCGAAGAGTTACAAGCCGGCGCCGCGATGAGATGCGCTAGACTGCGCCGATGATCGCGCTGGGCTACATGCTGAAGAAGGTGGTCCCGCCGCCGGACTGGCTGATGAAGGCATTCGGCGACAGGCCGAATCCGATCGAGGCCGTCTACGCGCTGAGCAACTGCGTCAGCGCCGACTTCGCCGACTACATTCACCTGTGGAAACACAATGGCTGGTGGCTGTTCGATAATCCGGACATCCTGCGCGCCGCTGCGGTTGAAGAGGGCGTCGATCCCGCTCCGCTGACGCTTTTCTACTACGAGGCCTATGAGGAGGAGTACGATGCTGGCACTTGGCGCGCGATCGCGCCCGAGGCCTCTTTCACGACGGCCGTTCGCATCCCCGTGCGCAAGACCCTGTGCGGCTATGACGTGGTGACGTTTTGGGCGGGGACGTCGCCAGAGTGCTCGCAGCTGTCGTGCTGCTGTCTCGCCTCCGAAACCCAAGTGAACCGGTTCTGCCTGTTCGACCGTTTTGAGGACGCCCGCGACTTTGCACAAAGTCCGCTTTGTGAGGAAGGTGAGCCCGGACCGTACCGCGTCATTGCGGTCTACCGGCCAGAACTCGATCAGTAAGGCTGCTGCGGCTTCGCCGCGCTCTCGTACAGTTCGCGCACGATGCCCAGCGCCTCGTCGGCGACATAGGGATTGGTCTTGCGCTCGCGGCCGAAGGTCGACATCGGGCCGTGGCCGGGCACGAAGTGCATCGCGTCGCCCAGCGGCCACAGCCGTCCAGTGATCGACTCCACGAGCTGCTGATGATTGCCGCGCGGAAAATCAGTGCGTCCGACCGAGCCGGCGAACAGCACATCGCCCACGAAAGCGACTTTCGCCCCGGGATGGAAGAACACGACATGGCCCGGCGTGTGTCCGGGGCAGTGGCGCACGCCGAGCTCGACGTCGCCGAAGCGTACCGTGTCGCCGTCTTCGAGCCAGCGCGTCGGCGTGCAATTCTCCGCCTCGCCGAAGCCGGGCCGTTTGGCATTGCGCCCCAGTTCGTCGAGCAGGAACTGGTCGTCGCGGTGCGGACCCTCGATCGGCACCGCGAACTCCCGCGCCAGCCGGGTTGCGCCGCTGGCGTGGTCGAGATGGCCGTGCGTCAGGAGCACCTTCTCGAGCGTCACGCCCTCCTGGGCCATGGCCGCCTTGATCCGGTCGAGGTCGCCGCCCGGATCGATGACCGCTCCGCGCTTGGTGCGGGTGCACCAGACCAGGGAACAATTCTGCTGATAGGGCGTGACCGGCAGGATGGCGGCCTTGATCGGCGTCTCGGGCATAGCCATTTCAGATACCGGCTTGGGGCGGTGCGGTCCACGCAGAGGGAGTACCCCCACCCCCCTCTCGAGAAGTGGAAAACAATTAAGAAACCGAAGAAGTATCGAATTTGTAACTATGTTATGCTACCTTTCCGGGCAAGAAGCGTCACCGCCCTGCAACAACCGGGCGGAAAACCGGGAAAAACCAGGGAAAATCCGTGACTTCCCTGGAAAAGGAACAGCGGTACTGTTAGGTTGGTTGTGACCGCAAGGTCTGAGTGGGACTGTAGAGTGATGAAGACGTTCCTCCGCCGCGCTTTGTGCGCCGCCGCGGGAGCGCTTGCGTTTGCAAGCGCCGCGCAGGCGGGGGCGGTGACGTTTGAGCCACTCCAGCCGCTCGCCATTGGCCCGGTTGCCGACGCGCGGCCCTCTCAGGAAACCACCAGCGTCGCCCTGCTCGGCGATGTCGATCTCAGTGGTGGCGACAAGGTCGATCTTGTCACCGCGCCGGTCGATCCCGCCAGCGCGCATGCCTTTGACGGTCTGTTCCTCGCAGCCTCGTCAACCGGCATGCCCTACGCCTCTCTGGCGAGCGGCGGCGATTTTGCCAGCGTCGGCACGGCCCTGTCCAAGAATCTGCGCCTCAGTGCGGGCCTGCAGAGCGTGACCGCCGGTGCATCGACTTTCGCGCCCGATGCCGCGGCCTCGCTCGCGAATCTGACCGGCGCGCCATCGCCTTTCGCGCAGCGCAGCGCCGACGCGCTGGTCGCCGGCGTGTCCTGGGATGCCGCGAAATGGGCGAGCTTCGGGTTGACCGCCTCCAATATCGTCGAGCGCGACAGCGTACTCGGAACCGACGCGCCGGGCAGCAATGCCGACACCACCGCCCTCGGTCTCTCCGCGCGCGTGCGCTTCGGCAATGGCTGGAGCACAACGGCCTCCTATAGCGAAGGCATCAGCCAGCTCGACCTTCGCGCCGGCATCATGCCGGCGCTCGGCAACGCGGATTCGCTGCACACGCGCTCCTATGGCATCGCGATCGCCAAGAATGGCTTGTTCGGCGACGATACGCTGGGACTCGCGGTTTCGCAGCCGGCGCTCGGCGAAGGCGAGTTCATCACCATGCCCGGCGACACCGCCGCGGCACCGGCCTTCTTCGCGCGCAACCACCTGCTCGATCAGGTCGGCCGCGCGCAGGAGACCGACGTCGAGATCGGCTATGTCACGAGCTTCCTCGACGGTTCGCTGGCGCTGCAGACCAACGCGTCGTTCCAGATGAACTACGACGGCCAGAACGGCCAGAACGCTGTCTCGCTGCTATCGCGCGCGCGCATCAAGTTCTGAAACCGGTTCCTGTTCTGGGCGTTCGCTGTTGGAACGCCCTGGAACCCGATCATGGCCGCCAAGAAGAAATCCGCGAAGGCTAAAGCGAAAACCGCAAAGCGGGCCGCCGTCAAATCCGCGCGCCGCATCGTCAAAGCGAAGTCTGCGCGCAAGCTGGTCAGGAAAGCGGCGAAAAAGGTCGCGAAGAAAGCCGCTCGCAAGATGGCTCCCGCGCGCAAGCGCATCGCCGCCGGCAAGATCGTTGTGCCGGACGCATTCAAGACGCCGGCAGCGGGGGCCGCGGTCGGCGCCGTCATCGGCTCCATCGCGGGTCCCATCGGCACGGCGGCGGGCGCCGCACTGGGCGCCACTGTTGCCAACCGCCCGTCGGGTGACAAGGCGAGCTGATCGTCGGGTCGCCCGCCGGTTGCCGCCACCGACCGCCTTCGCTAAAAGCGCGCGTTCACCACCGCGTCAGCAAGGATTTCGCCGATGGCCGGCCCCGAATTCGTCTATGTGATGAAAGGTCTTTCCAAGACCTATCCGGGCGGCAAGCAGGTCCTGAAGGATATCTGGCTCTCGTTCTATCCGGGCGCGAAGATCGGCATCGTCGGTGTCAACGGCGCCGGCAAATCGACGCTGATGAAGATCATGGCCGGCCTCGACAACGACTTCACCGGCGAGGCCTGGGCGGCGAAGGGCGTGCGCATGGGCTACCTGCCGCAGGAGCCGCAACTCGACGCCTCCAAGGACGTGCGCGGCAACATCATGGAAGGTGTCGCGAGCAAGCAGGCGCTGATCGACCGTTACAACGAGATCGCCGCCAATTATTCCGATGAGACTGCCGACGAAATGGCACGCCTGCAGGACGAGATCGAGGCCCAGGGCCTCTGGGATCTCGATTCCAAGGTCGACCAGGCCATGGATGCGCTGCGCTGCCCCGACGGCGACGCGGAAGTCTCCAAGCTCTCGGGCGGAGAGCGCCGCCGCGTCGCGCTCTGCAAACTGTTGCTCGACGCGCCCGACATCCTGCTGCTCGACGAGCCGACCAACCATCTCGACGCCGAATCCGTCGAATGGCTGGAGAAGACGCTGCGCGAATACAAGGGCTGCATCATCCTCGTCACCCACGACCGCTATTTCCTCGACAACGTCACCGGCTGGATTCTCGAGCTCGACCGCGGCCGCGGCATTCCGCATGAGGGCAACTACTCCTCGTTTCTCGTGGTGCAGGAAAAGCGCCTGCGCCAGGAAGGCGCCGAGGAGGCCGCGCAGGAACGCGCCATCGCCGCTGAGCGCGAATGGATTGAGAAATCGCCGAAGGCTCGACAGGCGAAGTCCAAGGCACGCGTCAACGCTTATGAAGAACTGGTGGCCAAGAGCAACGAGCAACGCAGCGTCACCAACCAGATCATCATCCCGATCGCCGAACGCCTGGGCAGCGTGGTGATCGAGGCGGAAGGCCTCGCCAAGGGTTATGGTGACCGCCTGCTCTACGAGAACGTGAATTTCACGCTGCCGGCCGGCGGCATCGTCGGCGTCATCGGCCCCAACGGCGCCGGCAAGACGACGTTGTTCCGTATGCTGACGGGTCAGGAGACGCCCGACGCCGGCACGCTGCGCATCGGGCCGACGGTGCAGCTCGGCTATGTCGACCAGTCGCGCGACGCGCTCGATCCCAAAAAGAACGTCTGGGAGGAGATCAGCGGCGGGCTCGACGTGCTCGAACTCGGCAAGCGCACGATGAATTCCCGCGCCTATGTCGGCGCCTTCAATTTCAAGGGC
>DATEZM010000443.1:0-23645 GCA_035255625.1 Rhizomicrobium sp.
AAGGATAAGTCCGTGCTCGTCGATCTCGGCTGCGGTCTCGGCACCTTCATCGCGCGCTATGGCGGACTGTTCCGTCACAGCTACGGCGTCGAACACGCGCCGCGCATCATGGCGCGGGCGAAAAAGGCGCTGGCGGGCCGCGACGACGTTACATTCCTGACCGCAAGTTTGCCACCCGCGGCGCGGCGGATCGGGCGACGCTCCGACCTCACCGTCTGCATGAACGTCATCACCATGCCGGGCACGCGGACGCGCGAGAGCATGTGGGAAGCCATCGCACGCGTTACCAAGAAGCACGGCCATGCGCTGATCGTCGTGCCATCGGTCGAATCCGATCGCATGGTCGAGCGCGTCGCCTATGGCACGACGCGAGCGGAGGCGATCGCCGAAGCGCCGGACGGGCTGGTCGACCGCGGCGGAGCGAAGCAAAAGCATTTTGCGCGCGAAGAGCTGCGCGAGACGCTGGCGCGACATGGCTTTCGCGCCAAGCGCATCGCGCGCATCACCTATCCCTGGCAGAAGGAAGGCCTCCGCAAACCGCGCGACGCCGGAAAGCAGATGCCGTGGGACTGGCTGGTGCTGGCGGAGCGGATTTAGCGCGACTGCTCTAGCCCTGCTCCACCGGGAATCCCGCCTCGCGCCAGGCCTTCATGCCGCCGTCGAGCGCGGCGGTCCGCAGGAACCCCAGTTCGCGCAGCGTCGCCGCCGCCAGGGTCGAGATCTTTCCGAATTCGCAGCACACGACGATCCGCACGGTCGGATCTGGAAACGCTTCGTCGACGCGCAACTCCAATTGTCCGCGCGGCAGATTCCTGGCCGATGCAATATGACCGGTGCCGAACGCATCTTTCTCGCGCACATCGAGCACCACGAGATCGTTGGATCGCCTTGCGACCTGTGCGTTCAGTTCGGCCATACTGACGAATGGAACCGAGGCCGAAGCCCTCGCCAGAAGCTGCGTCACGCTGGTCCCGCCGCTCATATTGACCCGCAGCGCTTCGGTCAGATGGGTCGGAGCAGACAGATTGAGGCCACGCATCATCTCGATGAAGGCGGCTCGCTCTTTTTTCTGCAGACGCGGATTGTCCGCGATCTCCGCACCGATGGTCGAATGGCCCCGCGCCTTGTAGTCGTGTGCCGGATAAACCATCAGCGCCGGGTCGAGCTTCAGCAACTTTCCGAACAGACTATCGTAAAGCTGCTGGGGATCGCCGGTGGGAAGATCGGTGCGACCCGTTCCGCCGATCAGGAGCGTATCGCCGGTAAAGACGCGGTCGCCGGCAATCAGGCACATCGAATCCCTTGTGTGGCCTGGCGTGTGAAGCGCGGTCACACGCAGATTGCCGACGATGAGCATGTTGCCGTCGTCTAGCTTCAGGTCAACGAACGGCGCCGGACTGTCGCGATGCATGGCGACCGGAACACGCAACGCCGCGGCGATCTGGCGCGAGGCCGAGAAGTGATCGGCATGGGTGTGGGTATCGATGACATAACGGATCGCAAGTCCGTCGCGCGTCGTCATCGCGCGATAATGGTCGATCAGCTGTATCTCGGGATCGATCAGGGCGGCTGAAAATGTCTCGGGGCAACCGATGACATAGGACTGGCACCCGCCGACCGCGAACTGTTCGAAGATCATGACTCAGCCCCAAGCTTTATCGGGCACATCTTACGCCGAATCGTCTAAAAGCGCGCGGGCCTGCCCTAGCGCCCGATCCGCCCCGTGACCGGCATCGAGCTCGTCAGGCCGCCATCGACTGCGATGTGCTGGCCGTTGACGTAGGAGGCCTCATCGCTTGCCAGGAACAGTGCCGTGTAGGCGATCTCCTCCGGATGGCCGTAGCGCTTGAGCGGGTTGATTTGCCCGATTCTGTCCTGTGTGCCGCGCTGCTTGGCATAGTCGAAGATCGGCTTGGTCATGCCCGTCTCGATGATGCCGGGGCAGATCGCGTTGACGCGCACATTGGTTCCGGTGAGATAGTTCGCCGCCGTCGTCGTCAGATTGATCACGCCGGCCTTCGAGGCCGAATAGGGCCCGCCGCCGGCGCCGGAGCGGATGCCCGCGACGGACGCCGTGCAGACGATCGAACCCTTCTTGTTCGGGATCATCACGCGCGATGCATGCTTGATCGCGAGATAGACGCCGATCAGGTTCACATCGAGCACCTGGCGCCAGTGCTCCGCCGTCAATTCGAAGAAGGGCGGCTGGCCACCGCCGGAGATGCCGGCATTGGCATAGATCGCGTCGAGTTTGCCGAATTCCTTCACCGCACGATCGACTGCGCCGGCAACGTCGGTCTCCGACGAGGCATCGGCTACCAGCGCCAGCGCCGTGCCGCCGGCATCGCGGATCGCTTTCACCGTGTCTTCGACTTCCTTGGCGCGGTCGACCGCGATCACCGATGCGCCCTCGGCCGCGAACAGCTTCGCGCTCGCGCGCCCTATGCCACTCGCCGCGCCGGTGACGATGGCGGCCTTGCCCTTCAGACGATCCATGTAGCTCTCCCTGGTTTCCTGTTCCAAGCATGGCTGTCGCGCGCGCAAGGTCAAGATCGGTTTGGCGGCGCGGGAACGGTGTGCGAAACTGCGCCCGGGTCATCATCGAATTGTGTCATGGCAGCGCGTCAGGCGGTGCTCGGCATCGACCGGGGCGCTTTCCACTACGGCGTTACAAGGATTTTTGAGAACGTGTCGTTCCTGCTGGACGACGCGCGCACCGCGTTGGTCGGCGAGAACGGCGCCGGCAAGTCGACGCTTCTGAAGTGCCTAGCGGGCGAACTCGAACTGTCGAGCGGGCAGATCGTGCGCTCGCGGGGGCTGCGTATCGGCACCGTGCCGCAAGAGATTCCGGACGCCCTGGCCGAGGTGACGGTGCGCGATATGCTGGAGCGTGCGCTGCCGCCCGATGCGCGCGAGGACAGCTGGAAGGTCGATGTCCTGCTCGACGAACTCGCCATCCCGCCCGACGTCGCGGAGAAGACGTTCGGCGCGTTGTCCGGCGGCTGGCAAAGGCTAATGCTGATCGCCGCAGCGAAGCTGAGTGAGCCCGACATCGTCATCCTCGACGAACCGACCAACCACCTCGATATCGAGAACATCAACAAGCTCGAAGCGTGGCTGGAAGCCGACCGCCTGCCGATGCTGATCGTGAGTCATGACCGCGAATTCCTGTCGCGCAACGCAGCGCGCACCATCTTCCTTCGCAAGGACGGCGCGCACGCCTTCAAGGCGCCGTTCGCCCAAGCGCGCGAGGAGCTCCTGCAGCGCGACGCGGCCGCGGCCCGGCGCCGGGCGACGGAGGAGCGCGAAATCACGCGGCTCGAGAAAGTCGCAGCGCGCTACAAGGCCTGGGGCGCGATCAACGATGATTTCCTCAAGAAGAAGACGACGATCGACAAGCGTATCGCACGCATCGAGGACGACGCGACCGAAGTCTACCGCGCAAAGAACCGCAAGCTCGAGCTGAACGACGAAGCGATCGACGCCCGGGTTGCATTGCGCCTGTCCAACCTCATCGTCAAGACGCCGGATAGCGTGCGCACGCTGATTACGATCGACCGGCTGGTGGTGGCAGCGGGCGAGCGCGTCGCGCTACTGGGCCCCAACGGCAGTGGCAAATCGACCCTGCTCATGGCGCTGGCGGGTGCCTACGATCCCACGCAGGAACACTATGACGGGCGGGCGCCGGTGCGCTTCAATCCGGCGACCAACCTGGTCCATTTCGACCAGCGCATGGCCGATCTGCCGCTCAACCTGTCGCTGCGCGAGTTCATCGCCCAGGCGAAGACGGTGAACAACGTGCAGGCGAACGCCATCCTCGCCAAGGCAGGTTTTCCCTTCGAGCGGCTGGACGACAAGATCGCCCGGCTATCCTACGGCGAGCAGTCGCGCCTGGTATTCCTGCACATGAAGCTGTTGAAGCCGAACTTCTACGTGCTCGACGAGCCGACCAACCATCTCGACATCGAGGGGCAGGAGGACCTCGAAGAGCAGCTCGAGGACAGCGACACGACCTGCATCTTCGTCAGCCATGACCGCTATTTCACCCGCACCGCGGCGACGCGGTTCCTGGAAATCCGCCGTGGACGGCTGCTGGAGGTGGAAAACGCCGACGATTTCTTCGACCGGCAGTAGGCCTGCATTTACGACCCGTTTCCCAATCGTCATGGCCGGGCTTGTCCCGGCCACCCATTAACACCCATGCTGCAGTTGCGATCATGGGTCGCCGGCACAAGGCCGGCGGTGATGTGTTTCAAAGTGCAAGAGTTGGCCATGAACCTCTCAAAACCGCGCGTCGATATCGGGCTCAACACCAACCAGCTGGACGAGATGCTGGCCTTCTGGCAGGGCGAGATGGACGTGCCGTTCGACCATGTCCTTCCCATCCGCAAAGGCCAGAAGCAGCACCGCCACGATCTTCTCGGCTCGGTCCTCAAGATCAATCATTTCGCCGATCCGCTACCGCGCGCGCCCAAGGCAGGCTATGCCGAGGTGCTGATCGCGCGGTCCGGTGTGCGGAGTATCGAAGTCCTGCACGATCCCGAGGGCACGACCGTTTGCCGCGTTGCGCCGGGAACACTAGGCATCTCGCAGATCGGCATCAAGCTCAAGGTACGCGACCTCGAGGCGCATAAGCGCTTTTATGCCGAGGCGCTCGGCCTGCCCGAGGTTTCGCATGCCCATGGCGCAGCGTTCCAAGCGGGAGAGACGATCGTTCTTCTCGAAGAATCCGACGACGCGCCCCAGGATGCGGCATTCCAGGGTTCGGGCTTCCGCTACATCACGTTCCAGGTCTTCAAATGCGACGAGGAACATGCACGGATCCTCCAGCACGGCGGGCGCGAAGCACTGGCACCGACGACGCTCGGCACCACCGCGCGCATCTCCATGGTCCGCGATCCGGACGGCAACTGGATCGAGATCAGCCAACGTACCTCGATCACCGGCTCGCTGGAGTAGCGCGCGCCGCTTTGCTACAAGGCGCACATGGCGCTGGAACCGATCACCACCTTCGCATTGTCGCAGTGGGAGGGCCCATTCGACGGTGCGACCCGCACCGTGGCGCAGGACGCGCTGGAGAGCGGCCAAGTCCTATATTTTCCCAAACTACCTTTCGCCGTTGGCAACAGCGAGAACGCGCTTCTGACCGGCTCGTTGTCGAATGGCAAAGCCAAGAACATCAGCCGCGATCCGAACGGCGCGCTGCAGGGCGATACCGCATCAGCGGAAGAGCGCGCCGCGTTGTCGGCGATGATGGGGCGGTTCGCGGATCATGCGCGGTCGCTCGTGCTGTCGCTGTTCCCCGGTTACGAACCGACGATCGAGCAGGCGCGCACCAGCTATCGCCCGGTCGAGATCGCGGGCCGCCGCTATTCGCCGCGCAACGACGACAAGCGGCTGCATGTCGATGCTTTCCCGACGCGGCCGCAGCGTGGACGGCGCATCCTGCGCGTGTTCTCAAATGTCCATCCGATGGGTGGCGCGCGCGTCTGGCATGTCGGCGAGAAGTTCGAGGACGTGGCGCGGAAATATGCCCCGCGTGCCCGCAAACCTTTGCCGCTGGAGCCCTGGCTGTTCGAACTACTGGGCGTCACGCGCGGGCGGCGCAGCGCATACGACTATCTGATGCTCGGGCTGCATGATGGCGCCAAGCTCGACCTCGACTACCAGAAGAATTCCCCGCAGATCGAATTCGCTTTTCCGGCCGCCACGACCTGGATGTGCTTCACCGACCAGGCGATGCACGCCGCCCTGAAAGGCCAGTTCTGCCTTGAGCAGACGTTCCACCTGCCCGTCCAGGCGCTCGCCCACCCCGAACGCTCCCCGCTCAAGGTGCTGGAGCGGATGACTGGGCGGGTGCTGGTGTAGTGATTCGCGGACCGGTTGCCGCTTATCCTCATCTTTGCTTTCCGGACCGCCCGTGTAGCATGGCCTTAAGGTCTGGCACCGGCTAGAGTTTTCACGGGATGAGCACTGCACACGACGCCTCCGCCGCGCGCGCGAGCTTCCGCATGGAGCGGAAGCCACGGCTGCTGCGCCTCGTGGCCGAGGGCGTCTGGACGACCCGGGACGCGGCGAGCCTCGACGCACAACTCCAGCACATCGACCTAGGCGACGCGACCGAAGCCGAGATCGACGGATCCGGCTTGGAGCGGATCGACAGTGCGGGCGCGTGGCTGCTGGTACGCACCAAGCGGGACTGGGAAGAGCGCGGCAAGCGCATCGGCCCGATTAAGATTCCTGCGATGTACGAAACGCTGATGCATGCGGTAGAGCACGAGCACACCGCGCCGCCTGTCGTCATCCACAACCGCCACACGCTTGAAGCCTTCGTCGGCCGCGTCGGCCGGGCGACTATCCACGGCCTGCAGCAGGGCGTGGGCATCTTGGGCTATATCGGCCGCGTCACGGTCGAGGTCAGCGAAGCCATCTATCATCCGCGCGGCAACCTTCGGGTCGCGGCGCTGATCCACCAGGTCGAAGAAACCGGAATCAATGCGCTGCCGATCGTCGGCCTGCTCTCCTTTTTGATCGGCGTGGTGCTCGCCTATCAGGGCGCCGACCAGCTGAAACGCTTTGGCGCCGAGTTGCTGACCGTCGATCTGGTCGGCGTCGGCCTGCTGCGCGAGATCGCCGGTCTCATCACCGCGATCATCGTCGCGGGCCGCTCGGGCTCGGCCTTCACCGCCCAGATCGGAACGATGCGCGTCAACGAAGAGATCGATGCGATGCAGACCATCGGCATCAACACCGTCGATGCGCTCGTCCTGCCGCGCGTGATCGGTCTGGCGATCGCGCTGCCGCTGCTCACCTTCTACTCCGACATGATGGGGCTCCTGGGGGGCGCCGTGATGTGCTATTTCGACCTCGGCATCACCATTCCGCAATTCATGCGCGAATTGCAGACCTCGGTGAGTGTCAACACCTTCATGGTCGGCATGATCAAGGCGCCGGTGTTCGCCTTCATCATTGCGCTCGTCGGCTGCTTCGAGGGTCTTCAGGTGGAGCGCAACGCCGCCAGCGTCGGCAAGCTCACCACCCGGTCGGTCGTCGAATCGATCTTCCTCGTGATCGTGCTCGATGCGGGCTTCTCGATCATGTTCTCGATATTGGGGATATGACGATGCCGGGGGGAAACGAGAACGACGTCGTCATCAGGGTCCGTGGCCTGGTCAACGGCTTCGGCGAACAGCTCTTGCACGACCATATCGACCTCGATGTCTATCGTGGCGAGGTACTGGGCGTGGTTGGCGGTTCGGGCACCGGCAAGTCCGTGCTGCTGCGCTCCATCATCGGCCTCAACGAAATCCGCTCTGGCACGATCGAGGTGTTCGGCCACAACACCGATCATCTCAATGAAGCGCAATGGCGCGAAATCGAGATGCGTTGGGGGGTCCTGTTTCAGGAAGGCGCACTGTTCTCGTCGCAGACAATCGCAGAGAACATCCAGGTGCCGTTGCGCGAATACACCGGGATGAGCCAGCCGCTGATGAACGAGATCGCCTCGATGAAGCTCTCGATGGTGGGCCTGCCGGAAAACGCGGCACCGAAGCATCCATCCGAGTTGTCGGGTGGCATGAAGAAGCGCGCCGGCCTCGCCCGCGCACTGGCGCTCGACCCGGAGATCGTCTTTCTCGACGAGCCAACCGCCGGCCTGGACCCTATTTCCGCCAACATGTTCGACGAACTGGTCAAGGATCTGCAGGAGAGCCTGAACCTGACCGTGTTCATGGTGACCCACGATCTCGACACGCTGCGCGCCACGACCGACCGGATCGCGGTTCTGGTGGACAGGAAGATCGTGGTCGGCACGATCGACGAATTGCGCCGCAATCCGCATCCGTGGATCCAGGAATATTTCTCGGGCCCGCGCGGACGGGCGGCGGCATAGGGGGACTTGCGATGGAAACCAAGGCTAACTACGTCGCCGTCGGGGCCTTCGTGCTCGCCTGCATACTGGCACTAGTGGTTACCGTGCTGTGGCTTGCAGGCGTCCAGTACAGCCAGGAATACGTCTTCTACACCACCAAGTTCACCGGCTCGGTCACTGGCCTCAGCAAGGGCACGGTCGTGCGCTACAACGGCATCGAGGTCGGCCGCGTCGAGAGTCTCGACTTCGCACCCAACGATCCGTCCAGCGTCATCGCGACGCTCGAGGTGCGCCCCGATCTTGCCATCTACAACGACGCCAAAGCCTCCATCGCGAGTCAGGGCCTGACCGGCGGTTCCTATGTCGAGATCATCGGCGGCAAGAAGCGCGACGAGGCGGACAAGCTGCCGCAAACCACGAGGCACCCCTACCCGGAGATCCAGTCGCAGCCCTCGGTGTGGGCTACACTCGAGGAAAGCGCGCCGCAGGTGGTCGACAAGGTCAACAAGATCGCCGACAAGCTGAACAAGATCCTCGACGAGAAGAACCAGCAGGCGATCGCCGACATCCTGCACAATGTCGATACGTTGACGACCACGCTCGCCGAGCACAAGGGCGACATCGAGGCGACGCTGCGCAATACCAACGAGGCGACGCACAATCTGGCAATCGCCAGTCGCGATTTGCATCCAACCCTCCTGCAGGCGGACGCGACGCTGAAGAGATTGGACAAGCTTTCGAGCGATGCCGACTCCGTCGTCACCGGTGACGGCGTGGCGCAGCTTTCCGCCTTGATAGCGGATTCGCGCCGGCTGGTCGGCAGCCTCACCAAGCTCAGCGACGAGTTGAACCGCGAGCCGACGCGCGTGATCTTCGGCGACAGGCGCAAGGGATACGAACCGAAATGACCAAGCTCCTCCTCGACCGTCGCGCGCTGCTTGCCACCGTTGCGGCATCGGCTGCCCTATCTGCTTGCAGCAGCATCATCGGGCCGCCCGAAGCGCCGCCGATCTATCTTTTGCGCCCGCCTTTACCGCCGGCCGGCGGCGGACCGCGCGTCGGATGGCAGATGTCCATCGTGCTGCCGGAGATGCCCGACAGCCTCGACACTACGCGGATCGCACTGCAGAAGGCCGACGGCACGATGGACTACTACGCCAACGCGTCATGGCCCGACCGGCTTTCACTGCTGGTGCAGAGCGCGCTAATCGACGCCTTCACGGCCAGTAACCGCATCCCGGCCGTCGGCCGCGACACCGAAGGGCTCAAATCGAACTACCTGCTGAGCACCGACGTCCGCGACTTCGAAGCGATCTATGAGACGCCGGATACGGCGCCGAGCACGGTCGTTCGTATCGAGGCCAGACTGGTCGGCGCGCGCAACCGCGCCATCGTGAAAGCGCTGAGCGCGCGGGGCGAGGCGGATGCGAGTGTCAACAGCGTTCCAGCCGTGGTCGCGGCGATGAATCAGGCATTGGGCGACGCGCTGGGCCAGATCGTCGGCTGGGCGCTCGCGGCGCCACCGCCGCAGCCGGAATAACCGCCAGACGCCGAAGGAACTTTCGGGTTCCGTCGCCGTTTTCTCCGCGGCACTATCACGGAGTTCGGTCATGCTGCGGTGGGCCTTCTTATTTCTGATCGTCGGTCTGATCGCCGGCGTTCTTGGCTTCGGCGGCATCGCCGGTGCCTCGTTCGCGGTCGCCAAGTTCCTGTTCTTCGTCTTCATCGCGATTTTCCTCGTCCTTCTGATCGCGGGTCTTACCGTCGCGCGGCGTGTGTCGGGCGGATAAGTGAGCGACGTCTTCCGCCTCGGCCTCCAGCTTCGGCCGCCTGCGGAGCGCGCCAGCGTCGACGATGCACGTTGGTCGCTCGCAGGGCTCGATCCGGCCACACACGTTCTGATTGGCACGTTTGCTGCCAGCGATGGCGACGCCGTGCCATACCGGCTGTGGCCGGCGCCGGTGCCACGTGCGCTCGTCCTTCTTCTGCATGGCGCGAGCGACTATTCGGGCGCCTTCGATGAGATCGGGCCGCTCTTTGCCAATCGCGGACTGACCGCGCTCGCCATTGACCAGCGCGGCTTCGGCGCGACGGCGACACGGGGCAAGTGGCGCGGCAAGAACCGCATGATCCGCGATGCCATCGAGGCAGTGCTATTCCTGCGCATGCGCTTCGGCGACGCGCTGCCGGCCTTCATCGTCGGCGAGAGTATGGGGGCGGCCCTAGCCGTCCATATCGCGTCGCGCGCGCCCGACCTGTCGCTAACGGGCCTCGTGCTGGCGGCGCCAGGCGCGATCTCCGGTACTTGGCGGCGCATTTTCGGCTCGGCGCTGACGCGCGTGCTTCGCTTCTTCCTGCCCAACGCCGGCATCGTGATCGAGCGAATCAGCGCCTGGGAGTTCACGCCGGGCGCCGGCATCCGGCTGTTGATGGACCCGATGGTGCTGCGCCGCATCAGCCCTTCGCAGCTCTTCGGCCTGTTCAAGCTGTCGCGCAGCGCGGTCGACGAGGCCGAGCACGTCCGCGTCCCCGTACTTACCATGATCGGCTCAAGGGAAGATCTGCTGCGCGAGGCCTGCATCGCTCGGCTGCACAAGGGCCTCGCCGGACCGAAGGAATGGAAGCGCTTCCGCGGCGCGCCGCACCTCCTGATGCACTGGAAATACAATCGTCGCGTACTCGGTAAAGTCCTTTCCTGGGTCGATGCGCGACTAGAAGCGGGGGCTTGAGCGTATAACATCGCGGGCGGCTCGACTCAGGGGACCACGCAATGCGTCAGGCGATTCTCATCAGTGCACTCGTCCTGTTGACCGCGACGCCCGCTCTCGCCCACTGCGCGCTTGATGCGCCAGAAGCCAAGGCTGCTGGACCGGGATGCGCGCGCGCGTGGATGGATAGAAACCTTCATATGAACGACATCCTGACGGTCGGCACGCACAACAGCTACAAGAAGGCGATACCCGACAAGATCATGTCGCTCGTTCGCGCTTTCTCGCCCAAGGCGGCGGCAGGACTCGACTATTCGCATCTGCCACTCGCGCAACAGCTCGATGATGGTGCCCGCGCCATCGAGCTCGACGTCGTCTACGATCCCAACGGCGGCCTGTATGCGAGACCGCTCGGTGCGCGGATGGTCGGCATCGACATCTCCGGCGACTATGCCGCGACGATGGCCAAGCCTGGGTTCAAGGTAATGCATGTCCAGGACATCGATTTCGGAGCGGTGTGCATCACCTTCGTGGCGTGCCTCCAGGAGCTGAAGGCCTGGTCGGCGGCGCATCCCGATCACGTGCCGATCCTGATCACGCTGAACGCCAAGGACGATGAAATCCCCATGCCGGGATCGGTAACGCCGATCAAATTCGACACCGCCGCGTTCGATGCGCTGGACGCGGAGATCCGGTCTGTCTTCGGCCGCAATGAGCTCGTGACACCCGATCAGGTGCAGGGCGATGCGCCGACGCTGCGCGACGCGGTTCTAACAAAAGGCTGGCCGACGCTGCGCGCCACGCGTGGCAAATTCTTCTTCGCACTCGACGAGGAAGGCGCGAAGATCGCCGCCTATATCGCCGGGCGCAAATCGCTAGAAGGCCGGGTGATGTTCGTCAACGCGCCGGAAGATTCGCCCGCCGCCGCCTATCTGACGCTGAACGAGACGACCGACATCCCGCGCATCACGGCCGATGTGCGCAAAGGCTTCATCGTGCGCACCCGTGCCGATGCCGACACCGTCGAGTCCCGTATCAACGATACGACGCGGCGCGACAAGGCGCTGGCGTCGGGCGCGCAATATGTCTCGACCGATTATATGCGCCCCGATACGCGCTTCAGCGCCTATCAGGCGCGGATGCCCGATGGCGTGGTAGCGGCGTGCAATCCGGTGCGTGGACCCGAGCGCTGCGCCGGACTGCCGGTGGAAGCGGCGCCTAGCGCGCCTTCGCTTTGAGAGGCTTGTTCTTCATCGCATCGCGCCACGGGGTCAGATCCCAGTTGGGATAGCGCGTCTGGGCACGGGCGAGCGTGGTCTCGGTCCAGAACGGATCGCCGGGACGCTGCACACCGAAGCAGGCGAGCTGTTCGGGCGTCGCGTTCTCGAAAATCTTGTGCCACGGCCTAGTGTGGTGGAATTGCCAGGCGGTGAACCCGATTGTGTCGTCGCCGGCCCTGCGGAAACAGGTCATCAGCGCATAGCGGTGGCCGTGCGGCGCCGTGAGGTTGGTGCCGCGATGATAGATGTCGATCGTGTAGGGAATGGCGGTACCGGCGGTTGAGGCGCTGGAACGGGCCCGTTCGGAGAGTCCCGCCTGCAACTCCTCTTGCGCCTTGCGGTCAAAATTTAGCGAGGCTTCGGGTCCCGCGACTTCGGAGGCGTCGCCGCGCTTCACGTAGTGCATCGGGCCATGATCGTCGGGCACGTCGCTGAAATAGCAGAGGATCGTGATCGAATTCTTCGTCACGTCCTCCGACGGAACTGTGAGCGTGTGATTGGAGAAGTCAGTGTGAAAGGGCTGGTCATAGTCGGCATCGCCGGTGAACTTCGCCCAGGATTGGCATTGATAGACGCGGACATCATCGGTCTCGAGCGCTTGCTTGGCGAATTCAACGAGCGCAGGGTGTACGCCGATCAGGTTCAGCGCCGGCGAGCAATCGATCGGCACGGGCTGGATGTCGGTGAACTGTTTCGGATTGAAGCGTCCAACTTCGCCTTCCTTCTTCTTGTCCAACGCTTCTGCCGCGCCTTCGCTGCGGCCGAACACGTGGACGAAGTCCGCCTGCACGGCGGCGACTTCCTCGGGCGTGAAAAAATCTGCGATCACCACGGCGCCGTCGCGGCGCCACGCCTCCACCTGTTGGTCGGTGAAGCGCGCGTTCCTCACCGCTTGCCCTTCTGGCGCGACTTGCGCGCGGCATAGCGGGCATCGCGGGCGGCCTTCTGCTCTTCGAGCAGGCGCACGAGCTTGTCGGATTCTTCGCGCTTGGCCTTTTCGCGCTCCTCGGCGGCGAGACGTTCGGCCTCGATGCGCGCCGCCGCTTCAGCGACCTTGCGTTCCTCACCTGCACGAAGCGCCGCCGTCTTGGCCTCGGCGCGAGCCGCCTCGCGCGCCTCGCGCTCCTCGGCGATGCGCTTGCGCTCTTCCTGCCGCTTGGCGAATTCCGGATCGTTCTGGGGAGCCTTGGCGCGCGCCCGCTCCAGCAGCGCGGCCTTGGCCTTCGCCTGCTCCTCAAGACGGTCGTTGAAGCTTTTTTCCTTGTAGCCGCGCGTGCCGCTCAACCCTGGAGTCCTTTCATCTGCGAAGAGGCGGGAAATTGATCGCAAAGCCGCCAATTTTCAAGCCCTGAAATACCGTGCAGCGGCCGCAAAATGTTGACATAAGGCGGGCGATGGCCGCGCCCGTTCTGCTCCTCAAAGACATTCATGTGACATTCGGGGACACCGCCCTGCTGGACGGCGCCGAACTGTCCGTCTCGGCCGGCGAGAGGCTGTGTCTTGTAGGACGCAATGGTTCGGGAAAATCGACCCTGCTCAAGATCGCCGCAGGGCTGATGGAGGCCGATGGTGGCAGCCGTTTCGCCCAGCCCGGCGCCACCATCCGCTACCTTCCGCAGGAGCCAAGCCTTTCCGGCTATGCCGACACCCATGCCTATGTCGAAGCGGGACTGATGCCGGGCGACGATCCGGCACGCGCCTACTACCTGCTCGGCAAGCTTGGGCTTTCCGGCGCGGAACGGCCGGAGGAACTCTCGGGCGGCGAGGCCCGCCGGGCGGCGCTGGCCCGCGCGCTGGCGCCCAAGCCCGACATTCTGCTCCTCGACGAGCCGACCAACCATCTCGATCTGCCCGCGATCGAGTGGCTGGAGGGCGAGCTGGGCGGGCTGAAATCCGCGCTCGTGCTCATCAGCCACGACCGGCGCTTCCTCGAGACCCTGTCGCGCGACACCGTCTGGCTCGACCGCGGCATGACGCGGCGGCTCGAAAAGAGCTTCGCTTTCTTCGAGCCATGGCGTGACGAGGTTCTGGCGCAGGAAGAAATCGAGCGTCACAAGCTCGACCGCAAGATCGCCATGGAAGAAGACTGGGTGCGCTACGGCGTGAGCGCACGGCGCAAGCGCAACCAGGGCCGCCTCACGAAGCTGCGGGCGATGCGCCAGGGCCGGCGCGAGCAGATCGCCGTTACCGGTACCATGAAGATGACCATCGGCGAGAGCGAGGAAGGCGGCACGCGCGTCATCGACGCCAAGAATATCTCCAAGAGCTTTGGCGAACGGTGCATCGTGCGTTCCGTCTCGCTGCGCATCCATCGCGGCGAGCGCGTCGGCATCGTCGGCGCGAACGGTGCCGGCAAGACAACGCTGGTCAACCTCCTGACCGGAATACTTCCGCCGGACACCGGCAATGTGAAGATCGGCATCAATGTGAAGACGGCGCGGCTCGACCAGACGCGTACCCTGCTCGCGCCCGACGACACGCTGGCGAGCGTGCTGGCGGGCGGGCGTGGCGATCACATCGAGGTCGCGGGCCAGATGCGCCATGTCATCAGCTACATGAAAGACTTCCTGTTCGCGGCATCCCAGGCGCGTTCCCCCGTCAAGGTGCTCTCAGGCGGTGAGCGGGCGCGGCTGCTGCTCGCCAAGGTGTTGGCGGAGCCATCGAACCTGCTGGTTCTGGACGAGCCGACCAACGATCTCGACCTCGAGACGCTCGATCTTCTGGAAGAGATGATCGACGACTATCCCGGAACCGCCATTCTGGTGAGCCACGACCGCGACTTCCTCGACCGCGTCGCGACCTCGGTGCTGTTCGCCGAGGGCGACGGACGCTTTGTGCAATATGCCGGTGGTTACAGCGACATGCTTGCCCAGCGCGGCAACGGCGTGGAAGCGAAGGCGAGCTCTGGCCCCGCCAAGACGACGGAGATAAGGGAACGGCCAGTACCTGGCCCGTCCAGACGCAAGATGAACTTCTCCGACAAGCATGACCTAGAGAAGCTGCCCGGCCGCATCGCGGCGATGGAGAAGCGGATCGGCGAATTGCAAACGCGGTTGTCCGCGCCCAACCTTTATGCGCGCGACGCCGCCAAATTCGCGACGCTTTCCCGGGAGCTCGCGCAGACACAGCACGATCTCGCTTCCGCCGAGGAGCGCTGGCTGGCACTCGAAATGCTGCACGAGGAGATCGAGCGCGGACAAACCTAGGCCGGATTCAACCCCTCTCGCTGCGCAGAAATTCTTCGACCGCTGCAACGAAGGCCGGCGGGCACTCCTGCATCGGGTAGTGGCCGCAACCGGCGAGCGTCTTGAGTTCGGCATTGGGATGCCAGGCGAGGAAGGTCTTTTCCATCGCCACAGCATCGAGGCCCGGATCGCGATCGCCGATCAGGACCAGGAACGGCGTCGCCAGGCCGCGCACGTCGGCGACAAAGTCCGTCTCCGTCAGCATGGCGAGATAACCGAGCCGGCATTCGGGAGCCACCCGCTCGCGATTCTGCCTAAGTCTAAGCGCCGCAAAGCCGGGTGACAGGCCGGGGCTGACGAAGCTCGCCAGCCGCAGGAGCGCCGCGTCGTCCGTCGCCGTGCTCGCGAAGAAGGCGCGTGCGGCGGCATCGATGCGATTGCCGGCCGCGGAGACGGGACATACAGCCACAGCGCTCTTGATCCGTTCCGGTGCATCGGCTGCGAGCCGCTGCGTCGCCATGCCGGTCATTGAGTGCCCGACCACGTGGAAGCGGCGCCAGCCGAGCGCATCGGCCAATGCCAGACAGTCGCGCGCGATCTCGTCCACCGAGTATTCGCCCGCAAAGTCGCGCGAGCGCCCATAACCGCGCAGATCGGCGAAGGCATAGGTGAACGCGGCACGGTCGAGATAGGGCAGAACGGAATCGTAGTTGGTGCAGTCGCCAAGCCAATCGTGCAGCACCAGCACAGGCTCTGGGCCATTGCCGTGCAAGACATGGCCGAGTACGCGGTTCGAAGCGGTCATAGGGAGTCTCCTGTTGGAGTGGAGACAAAAAGAAACGCCCCCGCGGGGCGGCGGGGGCGTTTCGAATAGGACTGGAACCTAGGGTCGCTCCGGCACGATTGTCAACGGCCGGCGAAACGATCCTGCAACGGCCCAGGCCGCGCCGGAGATGGCGGTCGAGACGAGAATCTCCGACCAGTTGCCGCGGCTCGCCGGGGCGGCGATCACCATCGGGACCCAGACCAGCAGGGTGAACAGGCTCACCATGACGGCTTCGAGGGTCGCGGCGAGGCCAATGCCGAGAAGGATGCCGACACCGGCCGCGATATGCGCAGCGCCAGTGAGATAGCCCAGCGGAACGTGAAAGGGCAGGTACGACGGAATGAGCGGCGCGGTCAGATTCATGTAGAAGAAATGCGAGAGCCCGATCGCCGGCAGCGCGAGCGCAAACACGATCTGGCCCGCGCGGACGTTGCCCCAATTTGCGAGCATCGCGCCTTCGCCCGGCAACAACGAGAAGATCGTCCAGGCGCCTGCAACGAGTGTGAGAGGCTCGCTGACGCTGTACCAGTTGCCTTCGATCAGTGGATGGGCAACCAGGGTTGGAACCACCAACACCAATATCTCGACGAGCAGATAGAAGCCAAGCGCGAGCGCCGCGATCCTGGCGGTGCGCGGCACCAGAATCGCAATTCCGCCAACGAGCAGGATGGCGCCGGATATGTCCGAGAGCGCGTCATGCCCCACGATCCCTTTGAGGAGCGGCTGCCAGGCTACCTGGGCATTGTGGAAAGCGATGCCGATCGCGCCGCGCACGGCAAAGCTCAAGCCAAAGAGAATGCGACCCAGTCCCTCAATGCGCATGGCAAATCCCCCTGCCGGTCGAACGGCCGGGTATCATGGCACGGGTCCGGGCTGGGGATTACTGCCGCGCCATCACAACTTACTGAGGCGGGCCGGCGTGGCGGCCTGCCAACCGAAGCTCACGGGCTGTGTCAGCCCTCCCACGCTAATGCGTCGGCGGGCAACCTCCGTTCGCTGTGCGAGCATAGATTGGCCGACAGAGTGTCTGCCGCCGGCCGTGGACAGGGCGCGCTAGTAGGTAACGGTGACTGTGACAGTATCGCTGTAGGTCGCGGGGGCCGGCGTGGTCTGGGCGGGAACGCGGCCATAGATGGTCAGCGTCTGCTGGGCGCCATTGCCGGTGCCCGCGACGGTGTCGGTGCCGACAACGTTGCCCCAGTTGGTGGTGTGACCGGAGTCGGAATACATCTTATACGAAACTGTAGTGCCGCTGTTGTTCATCAGACGGGTGGTCGTTGTGCCGCCCGCGGTGGTGCCGGCGTCCAAACCGACGTTATAGGGCGTGGTGTTGCTGCATTGAACGGTAAAGGTCGCGGTGGTGTCCGTATTGGCAACGAGGACGCCATGGGTGCCGAAGGCCAGCGTATTGCCCGAGACGACTTGGCAGCTCGCCTGAATGGTGATGGTTGCGGAGAATGTACTCGTAGTCGTCGTGGCGTCGGCGGGACAAATCATTGAGGCCGTAATCGCCAATGCGATCGTCAGGACCGCTTTCTTTGAAAGCGAACACGCACGAAATTTCATCTAGGCCTCGCCAAATACGCAACTCGGGCACGGGTGCATCATCGGTTCACATCGAAAACATTTGATTAAAGTGGTTTCGAATAATGGCCACTGCCGAAATCGTTTCTGCGTCGAAAGTTCAGTCGCGCCTGCGTCGCACGATCCGGACCTGAACAAGACGCAAACGCCGGACGCAAATTGCTTGCGACGAATCCCTGCGATGCGGCAGACAAGCCGCTATCCTCGAGATGCACCGCGCCGGAGAACCGCGCGCTATCTCAGTAGGTGACGGTGACGGTGACGGTGTCCGAATAGGTGGCTGGCGCCGGGGTGGACTGGGCGGGAACGACGCCATACACGGTCAGCGTCTGCTGCGCGCCATTGCCGGTCCCCGAGACAGTATCGGTTCCGACGGTGTTGCCCCAATTCGTGGTGTGGCCGGAATCGCTGTACATCTTGTAAGACACGGTGTTGGCGCCGTTGGCCATCAGGCGCGTTGTGGTCGAACCGCCGGTGGTCGTGCCAGCATCCAGACCGACATTGTAGGTGGTCGAATTCGTGCATTGCACCGTGAAGGTGGCGCTGGTGTTGGTATTGGAGGCCAGAACGCCCTGCGTCCCGAAGGCCAGTGTATTGCTGGACAACACTTGGCAGCTCGCCTGAAGCGTGATCGTCGCGGGAAAAGTGCTCGTTGTGGTGGTAGCCGCGGCCGGAGAGGCCATGAGCGCCAGAATGGCCACCGAGCTTGCGAGTGCCGACAACAGACGATAGTTACGCATACAATTACTCCACACCCAATCGTTTCGGTCCTTGAGTGGCCGAAACGTGCGAACATGGTTGCCCGGAAGGTTATAATTTTCGGTTATTGAGAGGCGAAGTCGGCGCGCCCTGAAATGTCTTGGAACGGTTCCGCGATGGCGAATTGCCAATACGGTGAAGAAATCGTAGCCCGGGCAATCCCCAAAATTCATGGACCGCACTTTTTGCGCGAGTATTCCGGGCTGCACCCGGTGCAGTACCTGACGCCGCTTGCCCTAATATGAGGACGAAACCGATTGATTCGATGCCGGCACGAGGGTTGATTCAGATGGACGGAATGCCCCGGTTTTGGAATTGGGTACGAAAATCGCTCCGATCTCACTTTTGGCTGCCGGCGATCCTTCTCTTTTCCTGTCTATCCTCAAGTCCAGCGCTGGCCTTCGATTGCGTCATTACACCGACCACGGTCGCCTTCGGGAACGTGGACGTGACCACCGGAACCGCGGTCAACTCCAGTGGCACCCTCAGCATCAGTTGCACGGGACCGCCCGGCAATGGCTCGGTCATGAGGATGTGCGTGGACGTAGATGGCGGCACGGCTCACGACGCCACCAACCGCCAAATGACCGCTTCGGCCAACCAGCTCTCCTTTCAATTGTATTCCGATTCCGGCCGCACGACCGTGTGGGGATCCTGGCCGTTAAGCCTTTATGGAGGGGGATACACCTGGAACGTCACCGTTACGGCAAATCCGGCAACGGCTTCCATCCCGATATACGGTGCCGTCATCGCCAATCAGCAAACAGTCATGGCCGGAAGTTACTCGTCGACGTTGACGATGTTTTACACCTTTGACGACCACAATACGACCGCCTGTCCCGAGGCCGGCAAAGGCAATCATACAACCACATTCACTGCGACCGCGACCGTGACGACGAATTGCACGGTCAGCGCAACCACACTGGGTTTTGGATCGGTGGGGCTGCTCACAAGCAATGTCGATGTGACCAATTCGGTCAGTGTCACCTGCACCAACGGCACGCCCTACAATATCGGTCTCAGTGCCGGTAGCGGAACCGGCGCAACCGTAGCCAACCGTCTGATGACCAACAGCGGAACCACCGTCGGATACACCATATATTCCAATAGCGGCCGAACCACCGTTTGGGGCAATACCGTTGGCACCGATACTGTTTCGGGAACAGGAACTGGGACAGCTCAATCCATAACAGCTTATGGCCGGGTGCCGGCGCAAACCACGCCAAAGCCGCAAAGCTATTCCGACACGCTTGTCGCGACAGTGACCTATTGATCGCGGTTTCGCCCGATCACCGGCATACGACGGGGCCGATAGTGACGAATTGGCCCGGACTCGCCACAAAGGCGAAGCTCACTTGGCAAGGCTGGCCGGCCAGATCCAGCGTCACCGTGTTCTCTGGCTTTAGATTCTTTATGAACGCCCATCCGTCATAACCGATGACAAAGGGCTGCTTGGTTTCCCGAACGCGGCCGACCGTGCCGGGCGCGACAAAGGACCCGTCGGGGTGGGTGAAGATTACCGTCGCGGATGGAACAGACTTCTGGACATCAAAATTCGCCACCACACCGCTTTTCTCCGCGGGTACCACCCGCAAAACCGTGTTGGGGATATCGGCGTCCAGCGGCAGGTCGGCAGCGTCAATGGAAATCCGGTTTTCCTGATAAGAATTCAATCCAGTCACCAGAAACCGGCCATTCGAGTCGGTTACACCAACCGGCTGGTTTTCCCGCAAGACCGTGACCCCCGGTGCCCCCGCATTGACAATGGCAAAGGCATCGTCAATCCGCTGCGCGGTGAAAAGACCGCCATCTCCAGCAACCAGTGCGCCATTGAACGACATGTAAGCGGAGGTGGTACTGCTCTGGTGCGTCACCGAGCCCTCCAAAAGTCCTTCGTCGAGTCGATAGGCGCCATAGGCCGATTCATAGCCTGTCGTGGAGCCGCCCGTGCTGAGCGACACGCGTCCACCATAGTTGCCAGGTTCAATGCCGGTTGGTCTGTCGAACTCGGCAGTTGCCGCGGCGCCGGAATGACTGCCGGAGACGCCTGCCGAGGCGCTCGACGCGTTGCCAAGGGGGACGCTGATCCCCACGAAGAGACCAAAGGAGTTTTTGGTGTCGAGATCATTGAAGCCGCTGGCGTAAAAAGAGATGTCATCCGTCAGCATGCCGGCATAGGAACCCGACACGATCATGGATTTGGACAGGTCGTCACTGGAATGGACAAGGCTGAAATTCACGCTCGATTTGGTGCCGGGAAGATTATAGCCGGCCGCGACGACATCTTCCGCAAAGGGTACAGGTGTGGTGGTAGCTGGCGCCGTTTTGGATGAGGGCAGCGACGCGAGGTCCAGATAGTGGCCCACCGTGCGCTGGGTGGAAGCGTGAAAATTGAAGTCCCCTGTTGGAAAATCCCAGGCGCCATAGAACAGCGATCCGACATCGCCACTGCGATCGCTGACAGCGGTGGCGACCGAAACAAGTCCCAAAGAGCCCACCGCAAATCTCGCTCCGCTGCCCAGATCGACAAGGCCATCGCCAGCTTCTTCGTGAGCTTCCAGCGTAATCTGGTCGGTCAGGCCCATGCGGCCGGTGGCGGTGATGACCGGATGATCGTCATAGCCGAACGAAAGCAGGCCATAGTCTAGCCGCAAAAAACCGGCCTCTACGGAATAGTCGAACAAACCTTCGCGCAATAGGCGGTTGTCGGTGAAAAACGCGTTTTGAGTTTCGATCTGCCGGCCGTTGATGTCGGTCAGGACCACGCGCGCAACGCCCCCGCCTGAAACCACCGGAATGTTGTCGATCTGATAGGGACCGCTGGGAATCTGGGTGGAGTAGGTTTTCACATTGCCGAGATAGACATCCAGGGTGGAGGGAACTGCGGCGCTTCCAGACAACGAGGGCAGAGGCAGCGTGATGAGATCGGGCCGAATGTTGAAATTCTGTTCGATCTGGACACCGCCGAGACGAATGGGGCGTGTCCAGGACAGACCTCCCGAAATGAAATCTCCGGCATGATAGGACATGAGAGACGAGGGATCGGAATAGGCCCAACTGGTGTCGAGGCGCAAAACGCGGTCGTCTCGAAACGTCGAGGTAAAAATATTTGCCGACTGCGAGAATGTGCCGATCGGGCTGAAAAAATGACCGTCAAGGCTGAGCGAGCCACCGTCAAGCTGCCCACCGTAATGCCCGGGGCCGAAGTCGCCGGAGAGAAAAGCCGTATAGTTGAGATAGGCGCCGGTGGAACGCTGCGGTTCATGCAGGTTGCCATGGGACGTCGCGTCGATTTTATTGGCGACGCGCTGCGCATCCGCCAGCGTGATATCGATGGTCTGATGGGGAATGTCGTAATTGTATTGGAGACCGAGGGATGCGAGGGGCAGAATGTCGTCCGGCGGTCCATCTGGCGCCTTGATGCCAATCTCGGCCAAGTCGCCGCGCCTGATGGCGATGCGGGAATCGGGCAATTGAAAAAACGCCGAAATCAAATGGCTCGGCTGTCCGTCTAGCGAAACCTCAAGCTGAAGCGGCAGTGTCCGAGCGTCAGCGGGCTGCGCCCACGCGCCAAGGGGCGCGAGGCAAAGGCAGAAGAGAGCCACACCAATTGAAAATTCAATTGTTCCCGGTCTGCAGGACGGCTTTAGCGCCGATGGGGCCATTGTTCCCTTCCGCCGTTATATTCAGGGGCGCTCCGGCCGCCAGACCTTTTGTTGCGGATTGAGAGATCCAACGCATGATCGAATGGGGCAACACGTAGCCGACAAGGCCTTCGCCGAACGAGACGTTCATGCCCGATGGGCCTTCGACGTTGAGGCGCGAGACCCGGACATGCTGGGTGCCGTCATTCTGGAGGCTGACGCTGAGATGGCCGTTTGATACGGCGGCTGTCCAGGTGAGTTTCGCCGCGGTATTGGCTGGAATGAAAAACACCGGCACCGAATAGCGCACGACAAACCGGATATTGCTGGCAGTGTTGTCGGCGGTGGGCGCCGAGGGAAGCTCGTCCACCAATAGGCGATAGGTTTCCTCCGCCATAACCGGTTGCTTCGAAACCCGAACCAAACGAACCGTATAATCCTGATGGGGATCAAGAGTCGCGGCGGGCGGACTGGCAACCACATCTGTTGACGGCGTGAGTTGATCGGCGCCCGCCTGCTGGGTCCACTGGTAAACCCGGATTTGCGCATTCACGGGCGTGTCGCCCAGATTGTGCAAGGTGAGTTGGGTTGTCGCCGCCGTTGCGGGAAGTTCAATCGTGACAGGCGAAACCTGTAGCGCCGCGGCCGAGGCGGAATGAGACAGCGTCCCGAACACGAGGACGAACGCCAAACACACACGAACTCGCATCGACCTGTCTGAATCCCTCCAAGACAGTCCTAAAGTGATTCGGCCAATGACGGAAGCGGCGCAGACGCGGACGCCCCGGAGAAGCCCAAAATAGTGCGACTCGTCAGGGCATTTCGTGAGACGTTTCCCGATCTGCAGCGGCGCCCCCGACGAACCACTTTATCGTTGGTCGCCCATCGCGAACTTGCTGAAAATTTCCCGGTATGCTGTTCTGCGCCTCAGCGTGCTACTTGCTCAATTTTTCGACGCCGCCCGGAACAACTTTTCAATCAGAGCCGCCTTCGAGTACTACCGCTCCCTGAGACTTTCAGATGAGGCACGAGACAGTGGCGAAAGCAGATAGTCGATTAGCCTGCGCGAATCCGTCTTGATTTCTACGCTGACGCTCATGCCAGACGAAAGTGGAATGGTCGCGCCGTCGGCGAGCAGGGCCGATTGCGACAATCGCACCGTTATCGGAAAATAAGAGGGTCCCAGCGGAGTTGGCCGCGCCGACGCTTCGCTTTGACCGGCCCTTGGCGAACCGTTCGACGCATCTAAGGCCGGATCGGCAACCGAATCGCGGGCCACACGGGCCACAACGCCCTCCAGAAGGCCATATTGCGTAAAAGGGTATGCGTCGACTTTGATGATCGCGCGTTGCCCGTTGCGAACGAACCCAATCTCGCTATCCGGGATCCAGCATCGGACCTCAAGGGGAGTCCGGCTAGGCACTATCTCCATCAACTGCTCGCTCGCACCCACCACTTGTCCAACCGATCTAGCTGCCGAGGACTCCACGATCCCGTCGATGGGGCTTCGAAGCGTTGCATGATCAAGGCTTGCCGAGGCTCTTGCAACCTGCTGGCGGTAACTGTCTGCCTGACGCTGCGCTTCATTCATTTTTCCGGCGTCATCCGCCGCGAACTCATCGAGCGATGCGAACATCTCAGAGCGTATCGAATCGATATTCTTGCGTGCTTGATTGAGCTGGAGTGTCTGCTGTTCAAGCAACGACTGCTGTTGCTGTAGCGCCTCAGTCGCATCCAGAACGTCGGACCGCGAGCCAGCACTTGCAGCATAAAGTTTTGTCCGCATATC
>DATEZM010000444.1:0-4854 GCA_035255625.1 Rhizomicrobium sp.
GTGCGGGAGCCGGGGTCGGACGGCTCTGGCCGCCGCGGCCGGCCTCGGCCTCTGCCAGACGCTTATCCTGCGCCATCGGATCGTGTTCCATGATCTCGCCCTTGAAGATCCAGACCTTGACCCCGCAGGTGCCATAGGTCGTCTTCGCGGTGGCGACGCCATAGTCGATGTCGGCGCGCAGCGTGTGCAGCGGCACGCGGCCTTCGTGATACCATTCGACGCGTGCGATTTCGGCGCCGCCGAGACGGCCGCCGCACTTGATGCGGATGCCGAGCGCACCCAGACGCTGGGCGGACTGCACGGCGCGCTTCATTACGCGGCGGAACGCGACGCGGCGCTCGAGCTGCTGGGCGATGTTCTCGGCCACCAGCTTGGCGTCGACTTCGGGCTTCCTGATCTCGACGATGTTGAGATGCACTTCATCCGTTGTGTATTTCTGGACGTCGCTCTTCAGCTTCTCGATATCGGCGCCCTTCTTGCCGATGACCACGCCCGGACGCGCCGAGTGGATGGTGATGCGGCATTTGCGATGCGGACGCTCGATGACGATCTTCGAGACACCGGCAGCTTTAAGCTTCTCGCTCAGATATTCGCGGATCTTGATGTCTTCCTGGAGAAGACGGCCGAAATCCTTCTTGCCCGCGTACCAGCGCGAGTCCCAGGTGCGGTTGATGCCCAGGCGAAGGCCAATCGGATTAACTTTCTGACCCATTATGCGGTCTCCTGTGCCGGCTGAGCGGCCTTCTTTGGCGCAGGCTTGCGCTTACCCTTCGCCTTGCCCTTCGTCGCTTTCTTCTCTTCCGGCTCTTCGCGCTTTTCCTGGACCACAATGGTGATCTGGGCGAAGGGCTTGAGGATGCCGGCGCCGCGGCCGCGGGCGCGGGCCATGAAGCGCTTCATTACGAGGTTCTTGCCGACGCTGGCCTCGCTGACGATGAGATCGTCGACGTCGAGATCGTGGTTGTTCTCCGCATTAGCGACTGCCGACTGCAGAACCTTCTTGACCACCTTGGCCACCCGCTTGGGCGAGAAGGTGAGTTCGTTAAGCGCGCTTTCGACCTTCTTGCCGCGGATCGACTGCGCCACGAGGTTGAGCTTGCGCGGCGAGGTACGGATCATCGTGCCCACCGCCTTGGCGTGGGATTCGGGAAGAACGCGGGCGCGTGACTGCTTGCCCATCAGCCTGCCCTCTTCGCTTTCTTGTCGCCGCCGCCGGAATGGCCGGAGAAGGTGCGGGTCGGCGAGAACTCGCCGAGCTTGTGGCCGACCATGTCTTCGGTCACCAGCACCGGGATGTGCTTCTTGCCGTTGTAGACGCCGAAGGTGACGCCGACGAATTGCGGCAGGATCGTCGAGCGGCGCGACCAGGTCTTGATCACGTCCTTGCGCCCGGAATTGCGCGCGACTTCCGCCTTCTTGAGCAGATAGCCGTCGACGAAGGGGCCTTTCCAGATTGATCTCGTCATCGCTTAGCCCTGTGCCTTGCCTTTGCGCGTACGCACGATGAATTTCGTGGTGCGCTTGTTCTTGCGGGTCTTGTTGCCCTTCGTGCCCTTGCCCCAGGGCGTGACCGGATGACGGCCGCCCTTGGTACGGCCTTCGCCGCCGCCATGGGGATGATCGATCGGGTTCATCGCGGTACCGCGGACATGCGGGCGCCAGCCCTTCCACACATTGCGACCGGCCTTGCCGATCACTTCGTTCATGTGATCGGGATTGGAGACCGCACCGACCGTCGCCATGCAGGTGAGCGAGACCTTGCGGACTTCACCGGAATTAAGGCGCAACATCGCATAGGCGCCGTCGCGGCCGAGATATTGCGCATAGGCGCCGGCGGAGCGGGCGATCTGACCGCCTTTGGCGGGCTTCATCTCGATGTTGTGCACGATGGTGCCGACCGGCATGGCGCCGAGCGGCATGGCATTGCCGGGCTTTACGTCGACCTTGTCGCCGGAGATCACGGTGTCGCCAACGGCGAGGCGCTGCGGCGCCAGGATATAAGCGAGCTCACCGTCCTTGTACTTGACGAGAGCGATGAAGGCCGAGCGGTTGGGATCGTATTCGAGCCGTTCGATCGTCGCGGGTATGCCGAACTTGCGGCGCTTGAAATCGACAAGGCGATAGCGCTGCTTGTGCCCGCCGCCCTGATAGCGCACGACGATGCGGCCGGTGTTGTTGCGGCCGCCCTTGGAATGCTTGCCCTCGGTCAACGCCTTCACCGGTCCGCCCTTGTGCAGGCCGGAACGGTCGATCAGCACCAGCTGTCGCTGGCCTGGCGTCGTCGGGCGAAATTGTTTCAGCGCCATTGCTTAGAGTCCCGTGGTGATGTCGATCTGGTCGCCCGGCTCGAGCGTCACGATCGCTTTCTTGAAGTCGCTGCGCTTGTACGGCTTGCCACGGGCGAGCTTTCGCTTGCCCTTGACCGTGACCGTGTTGACCGCGCGAACCTTGACCTTGAAGAGCGCGGCGACGGCGGCGGCGATCTTGGTCTTGGTGGCGTCGAGCGGCACGCGGAACACAACCTGGTTGTTTTCCGTGAGCTTGGTCGACTTTTCGGTGATGACCGGCGACAGGATGACGTCGTGATGAGTCAAATTCATGCGAGGCGCTCCTCGATCTGGGCGAGCGCCGCCTTGGTGAGGACCAGCTTGTCGCGGCGGATGATGTCGTAGACATTGAGACCCGCGGCCGGCAGCAGCGCAAGATGGCTGATGTTGCGCGCGCTCATCGCGAAGTTGTTGTCGAACTCACCGTCGACCACCAGCGCCGATTGAAGGCCAAGCCCCGAAAGCTGCTTTGCGAGCGCGGCCGTCTTGATCTCGGCCGACTTCGCCTCATCGATCACGACGATCGAACCGGTCTTCGCCTTGGAAGACAGCGCGTGCCGGAGACCGAGCGCGCGGACCTTCTTGGGCAGGTCGAATTCATGGCTGTGCGACACCGGACCCATCGCCTTGGCGCCGCCGACGAACAGCGGCGCGGAACGCGCGCCGTGACGGGCGGTGCCGCCACCCTTCTGCTTGCCGAAACGGTGCTTGGTACGGTTGATCTCGGCGCGGGTCAGCGTTTTGTGCTGGCCGGACCGGCGCTTGGCGAGCTGCCAGACGATGACGCGCTGGATGAGATCGGCGCGCGGCTCGAGACCGAATATCTCGTCCTTGAGCTCGACCTCGCCCTTCGACTTGTTATCCAGATTGAGGACCTTGGTCTTCATCTCAGGCCTCCGCCTTCGCCGCAACGGCCGCGCGCTTCGCCACGGACCCCGGCATCGGCAAATCCTTGTGCGGACGCTTGACCGCGTCACGCACCATCACCCAGCCGCCCTTGTGACCGGGAACGGCACCGCGGATCATGATGAGGCCGCGCTCGACATCGACCTTGGCGACTTCGAGGTTCTGGGTCGTGACATTGTCGGTGCCGTAGTGGCCGTGCATCTTCTTGTTCTTGAAGGTCTTGCCCGGATCCTGGCGGCCGCCCGTACCGCCCAGCGAGCGGTGCGAGATGGAGACGCCGTGGCTGGCTTCGAGGCCGCGGAAATTCCACCGCTTCATCGCGCCCGTGAAACCGCGGCCGATGGTGACGCCGGTGACGTCCACCTTCTGACCCGGCACGAAGTGATCGGCCTTCAACATGTCGCCGACTTCGAGCACGTTCTTCGAGTCGACGCGGAATTCGGCCAGCTTGCGCTTGGGCTCAACTTCCGCCTTCGCGAAGTTGCCGCGGTCGGCCTTGCTGAGATTCTTCGCCTTGGCGAAGCCCGAGCCAAGTTGCACGGCGGAATAGCCGTCCTTCTCGTCGGTGCGCGTCGAGACGACCTGACAACCGTCCAGCTTCAGGACGGTGACGGGCACGTGCCGTCCGTCGTCCAGAAACAGTCTGGTCATGCCGACCTTCTGCGTGATGACGCCTGTGCGCATCGCGCTTCTCCTTAAAGCTTGATCTCGACGTCGACACCGGCCGCAAGGTCGAGCTTCATCAAAGCGTCGACGGTCTGCGGCGTGGGATCGATGATGTCGAGGAGACGCTTGTGGGTCCGGATTTCGAACTGCTCGCGGCTCTTTTTGTCGATGTGCGGGGAACGGTTCACCGTGAAGCGCTCGATGCCGGTGGGCAACGGAATGGGTCCGCGGACCTGGGCGCCGGTGCGCTTGGCGGTGTTGACGATTTCCCGCGTCGAATTGTCGAGGATGCGGTGATCGAAGGCTTTCAGCCTGATGCGGATATTTTGGTTTTGCATGTCTTGTAACCTTCGATCCGATTTCCGCTTACTTCAGAATTTTCGCGACGACGCCGGAGCCGACGGTTCGGCCGCCTTCGCGGATGGCGAAGCGCAGCTTCTCTTCCATCGCGATGGGGACGATCAGCTCGACCTCGATCGACACGTTGTCGCCCGGCATCACCATCTCGGTGCCCTCGGGGAGCTTGACGATCCCGGTCACGTCGGTGGTGCGGAAGTAGAACTGCGGACGGTAGTTGGCGAAGAACGGCGTGTGACGGCCACCCTCGTCCTTCGTCAGCACGTAGATCTCCGCCGTGAAATTGGTGTGCGGCGTGACACTGCCCGGCTTGGCCAGAACCTGGCCGCGCTCGACGCCCTCGCGCTCGACACCGCGCAGCAGTGCGCCGATGTTGTCGCCCGCCTGGCCCTGGTCCAGCAGCTTCCTGAACATCTCGACGCCCGTGACCGTGGTCGAGGTCGTCGGACGGATGCCGATGATCTCCACCGTCTCGCCGACCTTGACGATGCCGCGCTCCACGCGACCCGTCACAACCGTGCCGCGGCCCGAGATCGAGAACACGTCCTCGATCGGCATCAGGAAGGGCTGGTCGATCGGACGCTCCGGCTGCGGGATG
>DATEZM010000445.1:0-17623 GCA_035255625.1 Rhizomicrobium sp.
CGTTTCTCGATCGCCATCAGAGGAACGATGTCCCGATCGAAAGCGGCTCGATGCCGAGATGGCTGGCGACCGACTGGCCGATGTCCGCGAAGGTGCTGCGTTGACCGATGTAGCCCGGCGCAATCCGCTCTCCGAAGGCGAGGACTGGAACGAATTCGCGGGTGTGCTCGGTTCCTGGCCAGGTCGGGTCGCAACCATGGTCGGCGGACAACACGACAAGATCGTCCTTGCGCAGCGCCGCCGTCAGCTCGGGAATGCGCGCGTCGAAAGCTTCCAGAGCCGCGGCATAACCCGCGACGTCGCGCCGGTGACCATAAAGCGTGTCGAAGTCCACGAAATTGGCGAAGATGATCGCTTCGTCCGACCCATTGCGCACCTCGTCCAGCAACCGGTCGAACACCTCGTCATTGCCGAACGCCTTGACGTATTTCGTAACGCCCTTGGCGGCGAAGATGTCGGAAATCTTGCCGATGCCGGCGACCTCTTTGCCTTTGGCGGCATAGCGGTCGAGCAAGGTCGGCGCGTGCGGCGGCATGGCATAGTCGTGGCGATTACCCGTTCGCTTGAATTCACCAGGCCGCTCGCCGACGAAGGGGCGCGCGATAACGCGGCCGACGTTGAAGGCGTCGACGAGCTCACGCGCGATGTGGCAGCAATCGTAGAGTCGCTGCAATCCGAAATGCGTTTCGTGCGCTGCGATCTGGTAGACCGAGTCGGCGCTCGTGTAGACGATGGGCTTGCCCGTCGCGATGTGATCGAGGCCGAGCTGGTCCACGATTTCGGTGCCGGAGGCATGGCAGTCGCCGAGGATGCCCGGCACGCCAGTGCGTTCGATGAAGTCTTTGGTTAGTTTCGCCGGAAAGGATGGCACCGTCTTTGGGAAGAAGCCCCAGTCGTAGTCGACCGGCAGCCCCATCATCTCCCAATGGCCGCTCGGCGTGTCCTTGCCGCGGCCAAGCTCTGCGGCATAGCCGTAGCGGCCGAGGACGCGTGGCGGCGCCGGCATGGCGACGGCCGGATCGGCGGATCCTGCTGCCAAGCCCAATCCAAGGCTGAGGAGATTTGGGATGTCGAGCGGACCACTCTTGCCCGAAGGCCGCGCAAGCCCTTCCGCGCAGGCTCTGGCAATATGGCCGAATGTATTGGCGCCGGCATCGCCGAAGCGCGCCGCGTCGGGAGCGGAGCCCAGTCCGAAGGAGTCCAGAACGCCGATGATCGCGCGCAAATCTTGTGACCTATCTTTCGCCCAGCGTACAGATTGCCGCTCGACGCTGGAATATATACTTGATCTCGGGCGGCATAGGAGCGGCGCATGGCAAAGACCGGTGAGATCGAGCGAGGAGTCGCCGCCATTCGCGCCGCCGTTCCCGGCGCGTTCCCGAAGACCGCGCTGATTCTGGGCAGTGGATTGGGCCCGCTGGCCGATCGCATCGAAAGCCCGACCGACATATCCTACGGCGAAATTCCGGGTTTCCCTGTCCCGACTGTCGCCGGACATCAGGGGCGGTTGCGCGTGGGCACGCTCGCCGGCCATCGCCTCGCCTGCATGCAGGGAAGGTTGCACGCCTATGAAGGTCATCCCGCCCAAGCCATCGCAGTGCCGATCCGCATCCTGCGGCAGCTTGGCGTGGAGCGGCTGATCCTGACCAACGCGGCCGGCGGCATAAATCCAAAGTATTTCCCCGGCACGCTGATGCTCATTGCCGATCACATCAATTTCTCGGGGCAGAACCCGCTCGTCGGCGCCAACGATGAACGCATCGGGCCGCGCTTTCCCGATATGTCACACGCCTATGATCCTGAAATGCGCGCGCTGTTCGCGGCAGCGGCACGGCGCGCCGGCGTCGCAATAGAGAGCGGGATCTATGTCTATGTGTTGGGACCGAGCTTCGAGACGCCGGCGGAGATTCGCGCGTTCGCCACGCTCGGTGCGGATGCGGTCGGCATGTCAACAGTTCCCGAATGCATCGCCGGCGTTCATTGCGGTATGAAGGTCATGGCGCTGTCTGTCATCACCAACCTTGCTGCTGGCTTGAGCAAGGTGGCGTTGACGCATCATGAGACGCTGGCGGAGGCTGCGAGGGCTTATGATCGTGTGGAACGCCTGATGTTGGAGTTCCTGCCGACTCTCGGCGCCTGATGACTATAAAGCCGCAATGCGTCTGGCCGGTCGCGGCGATGCTCGGCGAGGGGCCGTTGTGGTCGCCTGCCGAACAGGCGCTGTGGTTCGTCGACATCAAGAAGCGGCATATCCATCGCTTTGATCCGGTGACCGGGGCCAGGAAGACCTTCGAGACTCCGGAAAGTCCCGGCTTTCTCGTGCTCGATGGCGACCGCTTCGTCGTCGGGTTGCGGAGCGGCTTGCATCGCTTCGACCCAGCGTCAGGTACTTTCTCCTTGCTCTGGCGTGTCGACGCCGACCAGCCTGGCAACCGCTTGAATGACGGCGCCCGCGATCCGAGCGGCCGGCTCTGGTTCGGCACGATGGACAATTCGGAAACCGTTCCGACCGGCAGCCTCTACCGGCTCGATCCCGGCGGACCCAGGGCGGTCGATACGGGTATCGCGATCACCAACGGGCCGTGTTTCAGTCCCGACGGCAAGACGCTCTACCATACGGATACCTTGAAGCGGACGATCTATGCCTTCGATCTTGCCGACGACGGCAGTCTGTCGGGCAAGCGCGCCTGGGTGATGATCGAGGACGGCGCAGGACATCCAGATGGGTCGGTCACGGACGCAGAGGGCTGCGTCTGGGTCGGCCTCTATGGCGGTTGGGCGGCGCGCCGCTATTCGCCACAAGGAAAGCTGATTTCCTCGGTCGGCTTTCCCTGTGCCAATATCACCAAGCTCGCCTTCGGCGGCCCCGGCCTCAAGACCGTCTATGCCACGACGGCGTGGAAAGGGCTCGACGACAAGGCGCGCGCCGAACAGCCGCTTGCCGGAGGGCTGTTCTGCTTCGAAAGCGACGTCGCCGGTCTCGGTTGAAGGAGTTCGTCATGGCGATGCGCAAACCCGTGAGACGATTTCGCTCCCGGGATTGGTTCGATGCGCCGGGCCGCGAGGACATGGCCGCGCTCTATCTCGAACGGTTCATGAATTACGGCATGACGCCGGAAGAGCTGCGCGACGGGCGACCGATCATCGGCATCGCGCAGTCTGGCAGCGACCTCAATCCCTGCAATCGCCACCATCTCGAACTCGCCCGGCGCGTGCGTGACGGCATCCGCGATGCGGGCGGAATTGCGATCGAATTCCCCACCCATCCGACTTTCGAGACCTGCCGTCGCCCGACCGCAGCGATCGACCGCAACCTGTCCTTCATGACGTTGGTGGAGATTCTCCACGGCTATCCCATCGACGCAGTGGTGCTGACCACGGGATGCGACAAGACTACCCCTGCAGCGATCATGGCGGCCTCGGCGGTGGATATTCCGGCCATCGTCCTGTCGGGCGGACCGATGCTGGACGGCTGGCATGACGGCGAGCTCGCCGGCTCGGGCACCGTGATCTGGAAAAGCCGGCGCAAGCTCGCTGCCGGCGAGATCACGCAGGACGCGTTCATGCAGGCCGCATGCGACAGCGCGCCGTCTGCCGGCCATTGCAACACGATGGGAACCGCCTCGACGATGAACGCGGTGGCGGAAGCGCTCGGCATGTCGTTGCCTGGGTGCTCGGCGATCCCCGCGCCCTATCGCGAGCGCGGCCAGATGGCCTACGAGACGGGCAAACGCATCGTCGAAATGGCTTATGAGGATCTGGCGCCGTCGAAAATTCTCACTCGTACGGCCTTTCTCAACGCGATCGCCACCGTCGCGGCCATCGGCGGCTCGACCAATGCGCAGCCCCACATCGTGGCGATGGCGCGCCACGCCGGCGTGGAGCTGTCGGTGTCCGATTGGAGCGACGCGCACGACATTCCGTTGCTGCTTAACATGCAGCCGTCGGGAAAATATCTCGGCGAACGCTTCCATCGCGCCGGCGGCGTGCCTGCAATACTGTGCGAGCTGCTGAAGGCCGGCCGCATCGACGGCAGCGCTCTGACCTGTACAGGCGTTTCGCTAGTCAAGAACATCGAGGGCCGCGAGTCGGACGATCGCGAAATGATCTACCCTTACGACGATCCGTTGATGGAGCGGGCCGGCTTCCTGGTTCTGAAGGGCAACATGTTCGATTTCGCCATCATGAAGACCAGTGTCATCTCCGATGATTTCCGTCAACGCTATCTCGCCCGTCCCGGTCATGAGAACGTGTTCGAGGGCAGGGCAGTCGTATTCGACGGCTCCGACGACTACCACGAACGCATCAACGAGCCGGCCCTCGGCATTGACGCCAATACAATTCTGGTCATTCGCGGTTGCGGCCCGATTGGCTGGCCGGGCTCGGCAGAGGTCGTTAACATGCAGCCACCGGACGCGCTACTGAAGCAGGGTATTACGAGTCTCCCGACGCTGGGTGACGGGCGGCAGTCGGGCACCTCAGACAGCCCTTCGATCCTCAATGCTTCGCCGGAAAGCGCTGCCGGCGGCGGCCTCGCCTGGTTGCGCACCGGCGACCGCATCCGCGTCGATCTGAACGCTGGCATCTGCGACATGCTCGTGGCGGAGGACGAGATCGCGCATCGCAAGAAGGACGGTCTGCCGCCAGTCCCGGAAAGCGCAACGGTGTGGCAGGAGATATTCCGCGCAACAGTCGGCCAGATGGACACTGGCGCGGTGATGGAACCGGCGCTCAAATACCGCCAGATTGCCCGGAAGACGCCGCGTCACAATCACTGATACGGGACAAACTTTCCATGCTTGAGGCGCCGCAGCTCTCCGCAGCAACTCTCGATCTGCGCCGCGATGGAGTCGGAGCGCCCGCTTACGACCGCGATCGGGTGCTGCCTGGCATCGTACATTTCGGACCCGGGGCCTTTGGCCGCGCACACATCGCCAGTTTCGTGGAGCAGGTGCTGACCCGAGACCCGCGTTGGGGTATCGCCGCCATTGCGTTGCGCCAAGGTGCATTGGCCGAAACGCTGAAGGCGCAGGATTTCCTTTACACGGTTGTCGAACTCGACGCCGAGCCGCGCTATCGCGTCTTGGGCGCATTGAAGGATTATTGTGCCGCGCCAGCCGATCCGGCGCGCGCGTTCGCTTATCTCGAGAATCCTGCCGCGCGGCTTGTCACGATCACGGTGACGGAGAAGGGCTACTGCCTGAACGCGGACGGCGCGTTGGATGTCGCCCATCCGGACGTGGCGGGCGATCTCCGCGGCCATGGCGTTCCTGTCTCCCTCGTGGGCTGGATCGTGGAGGCCCTTTCGCGTCGCCGCGCCAAGGGGCTTGCGCCGTTCACAGTGATGAGTTGCGACAACCTTGCATCCAATGGTCCGAAGCTGCGCCGCGCCGCCATCGCGTTCGCCGAGGCCGCCGGCAAGGCGGATCTGGCGCGCTTCATCGAAGGCGAGGTGCGATTTCCCGCCACCATGGTCGACAGCATCACGCCTGCCACCGACGAAGCTTTGCGCGCGCGCGTGGCGCAGGCGACCGGCCTCTCAGACGCGGCGCCTGTGCAACGCGAGAGCTTCGTGCAGTGGGTGGTGGAAGATTGCCTCGGCCCCGGCATGCCCGACTTCGCGTCCGCTGGCGTCCAGCTCACGAACGACGTTCATGCCCATGAGCAGGCGAAGCTCCGTCTTCTCAATGGCGCGCATTCTGCGCTTGCCTATCTTGGTCTGTTGCGTGGCCGCGACACGGTGGTCGAGGCAATGGCGGATGTAGCGCTCGCTGGCTTTGTCGAGCGCATGATGCGCGAGGATGTCGCCGCCACGCTCGCGCCAGGGCTCGACATTCAGAGCTATATCGATGCTCTTCTGGCGCGTCTGCGCAATCCGGCGATTGCCCACCGGCTGACCCAAATCGCCGCCGACGGCTCGCTCAAGCTGCCCTACCGGCTGCTGGAGCCGATTGCCGATTTGCGCAAGCTCGGCCGCCCGGTAGCGCGGCACGCCACTGCGGTCGCAGGCTGGATGAAGTTTGTCGTCACGCGCTGCGGCCAGGCGCTCGACGATCCGTTGGCGCCGACCCTGATGCGTATCGCCTCGGCGTGCCAAGACAGCGGCGCGACCGACGTCTCGCGGTTCCTCTCCTTGCGCGCGGTCTTCCCTGCCACGCTTGCCGACGATAACGTCTTCGTTGCAGCAGCAACCCGTGCCTACGACGACCTGGAAGATGCTCTTTCAATATGAGCGAGTGACCGGATCGAGACCGACGTTTGCGATATCGAACGTCTCGCGCGCCGTCGCGTTCGACGGCTAGTTCGGCCGCCAGGTAAGCTCCAGGCCCGCGACATTCACATAGGATTTCGTCGTGCCTGCGAGTGTGCCGCGCAATGCTGCACCGGGCATGGCCGGATTAAGCGCGATGGGCGTCGTCAGATTGAACAGCCGCGACGCGGTGAAATTGAGATCGACATTCGATTCCAGCCGGACACGTGCACCGGCCGATATCCAGATGCGGTCCGCATCGGGGATGCGCGGTTCACGCGTCGCATCGCTCGACGGATTCTGGTCGTAGGCGACACCGGCCTTGTAGGTCCAGCTGTGGCCGGCGCGGTATTCAAGTCCGAACGAACCGAACAGGGTGTTCTTCCATCTGAGGTTGGTCATATCGTTCGGTTGCGCCGGATTGGCCGGCAGCACGATGAGCTGACGCACTCGACTCCAATGCGTCCAGTCGAGTTCGGCCAAGGCGGTCCATTGGTCCGAGATATCGAACCGTACGCCGGAGGTGATCATGTCGGGCATGGTCAGCGGCGTCTTCTGGTGCGTATTTGTGAAAAGCCCAGTCAGGCTGCGGATCGTTGCGCCCATGCCAGCGCTGTCGAGCGTGAAGGTCAGCGGCCCCGACAGGTCCTGCTGCAGCGACGAACGGTAGGCGATACCGAGCGTCAGTCCTGCTGCCGGCCGTAGCATCGCGCCCAGCGAATAACCGACCGTCCAGTTCGTGCCGCTGACACGGGCAAAGCTGTCCTGACCGCCCGGCATCGCGCCCGGAATGCCGTTCAGCGCGGCCAGCGTGCCGGTATCGATCGCGCTCGTCAGCGTGCCCTTGGCGTATTCGATCTGCACGCCGGCGCCGAGTGTCAGCTCCGGCAGGATTTGATAGGCCAAGCTTGGGGTGATGTTAACGGTCAGCAGCTCCGACTTTTGCGCGTAATATCGTCCGGCCCAGGTCGCCGGATAGTCGGTGCGAAGGCCCCAGGGCGCAGTGATCGACAGGCCCAACGTCAGCCGGTCGCTCAGCCGTTGGCGCAGGCCGAAGGCCGGAACGAGCGCATCGCTGATGAAGCCGCCTGGCGTTTTGCTGCCGCCGACGGGCGTGCTCGCCGAACTTGTCGCGGTGCTGTAGCTGGCGCTCGATCCGGGAAGGATCGAGACCAGGCTTGTGGAGATATCGGTCTCGGAGACACCTGCGCTTGAAGCTGGATTGTAGGCCAGATAGCTCGCATCGTTGTCGCTCGCGGCCGCGCCGGCATACGCCGACGCCATCGCATCGGCGCTGTGCTCCTTCAAGCCATATCCCGCGGTGTGGGCAGGCGCGGCTCCGACGCAAAGCCAGGCGAAGGCGGCCGGGAAAAGACGGCGCATACGCAGGTTTTCGACCGAACTCATCGACTGTGACATGACCCTTTCAGTCCCAACGACTACATTTGAGTGAAGGGCACAAGGCCCCGTTAACCTTCGGCGCTATGCAAATTTTTACTCTGGCCGAGGATTATGAAGCGGGATTTCATGCTCAGGCCGCTGGTTAACCTATGCAGGCGCCGATCGAAGACGTGGCAGGGACGGCTGACGGCGGTTTTGAGCTCGACAAGCTTCGCCTGCGGTTTAGCGATGCCGCGATCGAGGCGCGCTACCGGCGCGAAAGCATCAACGAGTCCCGTTCGCTCATTCGCACCTATCTCGCTGCTGCTGCGGCGCTGTACCTCACTTTCGGGATTCTCGACGCGGAGGTGGGCGGGCAGACCGTCGAAGCGCTGTGGTTCATCCGCTACGGAGTCGTATGTCCGATTCTGATTGCTGCCGCGTTGCTCACCTATGTGCCCGCGTTTGAGAGGTTCGCGCAGGCCGTAGTCTCCATCGCGATGGTCGCGCCGGGCCTGGGTGTTGTCGCGATGACTGCGATAATGCCGCCACCGTTCAACAGCTACTACTATGCGGGCCTCATCATGGTCGTGATCTACGGCAGCTCGCTGGTCAGGTTGCGATTTGTAAACTCGTTGGTGATTTCGCTCACGCTCGTCGCACTTTATCAGATCGTCGCGACACAGATTAATCCGATTCCATTCCCGTCCTGGCTCAATAATGATTTCTTCTTGGTGATGGCCACGGCGGTCGGCCTGTTCTCCGGCTACATCCAGGAGATGTACATCCGCCGAAGCTATCGTGCGCAGAAGGTGATCGAGGCGAAGAACGCCGCCGCCAATGTCCTGCTGCTCGAGGCCGACAAGGCCAATCGTGCCAAGAGCGAGTTTCTCGCCAACATGAGCCATGAGCTGCGCACGCCGCTCAACGCCATCATCGGTTTTTCCGATATTCTCAAAAAGCAGCTGTTCGGCGCGATCGGAAACGACCGCTATATCGAATACGTCGCAGACATCAACAACAGCGGCCATCACCTGCTTGCCATCATCAACGACATCCTCGACCTCGCAAAGGCGGAAGCCGGCAAGCTGACGCTGCAGGAAGACGACATCGATCTCGTGCGTTGCCTCGACGATGCGGTTCGCATGTGCCGCGGCCGCGCGGCGGCAGGTGGCGTCGAGCTGATCCTTCGCAATGCCGATGATGAGTTCTATGCCTGTGTCGACGAACGAATCATCCGCCAGATCGTGCTTAACCTGCTTACCAACGCGATCAAGTTCACCGGAGAGGGCGGTCGCGTCGTGCTGAGCGTGGCGATTGAATCCGATCGGGGCATTATGATCCGCGTTGCCGACACCGGGATCGGCATCTCGCCGGCCGACATTGCGCGTGTCATCCGTCCCTTCGAGCAGGTGGAGAACGTGCTGTCGCGTACTCACGGCGGCACCGGTCTCGGCCTGCCGCTGACCGCCAAGCTCACAGAGCTGCACGGCGGCTGGCTCGAGATAGAGAGCCAAGTGGCACGAGGCACCACCGTGACGGTCACACTGCCGGCCGCGCGGCTGCGCCCCGCCCCCGTCAGGAGGCTGCTCAAAGCGATCTGACCGGCGCACTAGCCCCTGCGCACGAATAGCATGCGCACACGTCCTGTCCGTTCGGTTTCGGTCCAGGCGCTCGCAGCATTGAGCCCGGCGGCCCAGTCGAGCATCTCCGTATCGTTGCGGTAGTAAAGCGTCCAGTCCGAGATGAACTCCATTGGCCAGTAATTGCTCAGTGGACAATCGTTCATGTTGCCAATGATGAGCAGGCCGCCCGGCGTCAGCAGATCGTAGAGCTGTTTCACCAGTGCTTTAGAGCGGTTGTGGGTCAGATAGTCCAACAATCCTACGGAATAGACGAGATCTTGCGGCGGCAAGCCGGAGAGCCCGTCGGTGCCGCGAATGATATCGGTGAAGGAGAGGTTCAGCCCCTGCACCTTCATGCGCCCATCGGAATTCAACACAAACGGATAGGTCGCCTCATGGGCGTAGAGCAGAGCGACTTCTTCCTGGTCGATCAGCGAGAACTCGGCGCGATTGGCGCTGGCGCCGTGGCTGGATAGGAAGGCCGCGATCTCCCGCGCCGGACCGCTGCCAAGGCTGGTGATGCGGGCTGCACGGTCGTGCCCACGCTCGCGCACCACGTCGGCGATATGCGTGCGCACGACTTCCATACGGGTGCGGATGCACTCGGCGACTTCCAGGCCGACGCGATGCATCAGCATCTCGTAAGCGTCGGCGCCGATCCGTTCCCAGTCATAGACCTGGTTCATGATCTCGAAATCGCCGGGATAACCGAGCGGCTTCGCATACGAACGGTCCCAGATCGCGCCCTTGCGTAGCTCGGGTGTCAGGACCAGTTCGGTATACTCCTTGGTCGCTTCGCGCATGTCGCGGTCGCTCACCATCGCATGCGTGAGTTCGTTGCCCATGCGCCACAGCGAGCGCCACTGCTGGATTAGCCGTGGCTCGCAGGTCTCGAAGGCCTCGACCTGATTTAGCCCGTGTTTGAATTCGCTGGCGATCGCGGTGTTCGACTCGAGCAACGCGCGATAGGAACGCAGCAACCGCAGCACGTCCGCGCAGAAGGCCCTGTATTCGTGCGGCACGAGCTGTGCAGACTCGGTGCCGAAAGCCGGCGCGCGCGCCGCGATCTGCGCTTGAGTGTTGCGGGTCAGCAGTTTGTCGAATTCGATGAAGCGGTCGATGAAATTGAACGCCAGCTTGGAGCCGAACACGGTGTTCTCGGCGCGGCAGACGCGGGCTGAACTCTCGAAGATCGGCAGGCCTGACTGCTGAATGCTTAACGAGACTGTCTCGCCGACCTCTGGAAGCTCGTCGTGACTCTGCTTCGATAGCGCGGCAAGTCCGCCGAGGCTGATGTCATGCAGTCGATAGGCCGCGTCGCGCACACGCACGCGCGGCACGAGAGATGGGAACATCCGGCGCGCGTCATAGCGCGGCGGTCGAAAACGAATCTGACGGCCGGAAGACCCTTTGAGTTCTTCATACGCAAGCATGCGGTACCCCTGTGAGAACCAACGAGTCCCCTCCTGAAGGCACCCCGTAAGCGTCCTTTTTCGCGGACGCTTTTCCCAAAACCCAGCGCCGGGCGTTGAGTCGCCCGGTCGACACAGAGATTGTTAACGAAGTCTTAATAGCCGAAAGAGTCAGACAAATCAATTGGATGGGCTCCCCCCGTTTGCGGGGAGCAGCATGGTTAACCGTTAACCTTGGTAAATTTCACCCCAAGTGATTCAAATCCTTGTGCAATTTGAGTCGCTTAGCAGCACGCCGCGAACCGCACGGCCAAGCGTGTACGCGAGTATGGCTCCCGCGTTCGCGGCGGCCTTTAGATAAAATCCGAAGAATTCTCCTAGCGCGTCTTTAGCGAGCGTTGGCACAAGCTTCGACCCATCGAACGAAGGGCATGGCAATGTTCATTTATCGCGTAAAGGTCGAAGAACTGGACGCGGCGCGTTTGCTTACTCTGAAGAAGGACATCGCGCGCAGCGAGGCTGAACTGCGCGAGCATTGTCCCATCCGCGAGATGAGCGTGATCAGCAACGAGGGCGAGCACAAGCTGGACATCTATCTGGCACTCGACGACTTCATCGACGCTGCGCAGTTGAAAAGCCTCGCCGGAGATCTGAACTCGCTGCTCGACGCGCCGACCTGCACGCCGCGTGTGAGTTCAGAGCTGATCCACATCTGAATCTGACGGGCGGCTCAGCCGTCGTAGAAATACGGCGCGTGCAGCCCGATGAGGTGCCGCTCGCGCTCGGTCTCCGCGCGCGCGATGGCCTCGGGTGTCAGATGATTGACCTCGTCGGTCGTGAAAATGCGCTGGGCGATGTCGCGCCTACCATAATGCACCTGCAGGAAGAAGCGGCCTTTGCCCTCCGTGGCCGGCGTGCCGCGATGCCAGACATCGGAGACGAACAGGATCGCATCGCCTGCCTTCGCCGGCAGCAGCACCGGCAATTTGTTGTCGAAAGTCAGATTCAGATCCGCGGGGCAGTCTTTCGGTGGCATGCGACCTGATCGGTGCGAACCTGCGAGCACGGCGGTCGGCCCGTGTTCCAGCCTGCAGTCTTCCAGAAAGATGTGCACGCCGATCGCAAACACCGGATAGGGGATCGCATCGGGCCACGGCACGTCCTCTCGCCTTGGCACATGCGGTCCGGCATCGATATGCCAGCGGCCGCCTTGATGGCCTGGTGCGTTACGCCACGCAGTATTGGCGATGACGTGGCAGTCCTCGCCTAAGAGCGGCTCGATGGCATCCAGGATCGCGCGGCTTGCGATCGCCTTCTGCGCCAGAGGTGAGCGATTGAGCATGCCATAACGGAATTCGTTGTTGGCATCGCGTTCGCGATCGGTGCCGGATGTTTCGAACACCGAAGCGACTTCGACCGCCAGGGCTGAGGTCGCTTCAGGATCGAGAACGCCGGGAATATGAGCGTAGCCGTCGCGCTCCAATTGCTCGGACGCGGCCGGGGCGGGCATTTTTCGGACACGGAGATTGCCACCGATACGCTGCAACATGGCGCCATGCTAGGCGCGGCAGCAGCGGCTCGGCAATGGCCTCTCCGACTCGGAATTGCTCGAAAAGCGCGGGCGGGGCGCCGGAGGGGAGGGCGCCCCGCCCGTTTGCGGGCGGTTTGTCGTGCTGGGGACTCAGTGCGACGAGCCGCCCGTGGTGTTCGAAGGAGCCATCGCATTGGCCGGTGCCGTCGTGTTCGAAGGCACCATGGTATTGCCGCTCATGGCATTCGTCGTGTGCTTCTTGGGCTTAGGTTTATGTGTTGCCATCATGCCGTTGTTTGTCGGTGCCGTGGCGTTGGAGGCCGGGGCCATCGTGTTATTCGGCATGGTGCCGGTCGACATGCTGTCCGCCAGCGCCGCAGTAGCGAACAGGGCGGTGCCGAGCGCGAGCCCGGCGAAGGAGTATTGCGTTTTCATCATAGTCCTCTCGATCGATTTGGGAGTTGATTTCGCGGGTCATTCAAGCCGCGAGTTTCGGGCATCAGGCCCGGAACGCTGTTGGCCGCACCTTCACTGCTTGTAGGCGGCGATGATTGCGCCACCGCGCGCCTTTTGGATCAGCACAGCGCTGCGCAGGCCGGGGGGCGATGGAGGGATGGGAAACTGGACGGCTCGGCCGCTCCACGCGCCCAGCCTCGTCAGTTCGTGCACAACGTTGCGATGAGGCAGGGTCGCGCCTTCGTTCTCGCCGCGCGCGACCGGCACCTGGATCGTGCGCGGGTCATAGCGGACGAGCCAAACATCCGCCTCGCCCTGCGCCGGCGCCGCGGCGACGGTTACCGCATTGTCGTTGAGTTCGATTGCGGGACCGTTCAGCCGGGCCGAGGAGATCAGGTGCTCGACGTCGCTCTGGCGATTGCCGACCGTGTCCGCCGCGCCGTTGATGACGATCTGCGGCGTAAAGGGCCCGTTATGGCCAAGACCCGCCTCATAGGCGACTTGGCGGTCTGTAAACTTCTTTTGGGCGAAGGTGTCCTTCCAGCCCAGATAATCCCAATAGGTGACGCCGAAGCTGAGCGCGAGAACGTCGGTTCGCGGCGCGACCGCGGCCAGGCTGGCATTCGCCGGCGGGCAGGACGAGCAGCCCTGGCTGGTAAAGAGTTCGACGACGACCGGTTGTTGCGCCTCGGCGGGCATCGCCCCTGCGAGCGCTGCGGCCGCTACGGCGCCTGCCAGAACTGTCCTTCGCATTTTCGTCTCGCCGTGTCTTTTGCAAAGGCCAGTACGAAGACGGGCAGTTGGCGGTTACAGAGGTCGAAGAATTTTGCTTGGCCCCCCTGACGCGTGTAACCTTCGGGCCGGCTCTCGCGAATGTGATGAAAGTAGGCGCGTGATCGAGGCGGAAGCGGAATTGAAGGCGCTGATGCTGCGCGCGCTGGGTGGCGACAGCGCCGCCTATCGCACGCTCCTGCAGCGGTTGCAGAGCCATTTGCGCGCCTACTATGCACGCCGTATCGGGCGTGCCGCCGAAGCGGAGGACCTCCTTCAGGAAACGCTGATCGCCATGCACACCCGCCGCGAAACTTACGATCCCACCCGGCTCTTCACCGCCTGGGTCTACGCGATCGCACGCTACAAGCTGATCGATCACTTCCGCCGCACCAAGCGCCGTGCCGAAGATCCGCTGGACGATACCGACACGTTGTTCTCCGCTTCGGATGCGCAGGCCGTGGAGGCTATGCTTGATGTCACGCGACTGCTCAGCCGCCTGCCGGAGCGGACACAGAAGTTGATCCGTGACGTCAAGATCGAGGGCCTGTCCACGGCGGAAGCGGCGGCGCGCCATGCCATGTCAGAGTCGGCAGTGAAGGTTAGCGTCCATCGCGGGCTCAAGGCGCTGGGTGCCAAGGTCGGAGACGAGGAATGAAGACCGACGATCTCATCGCCGCCCTGTCAAGCGACGTCGAGCCGGTGCGACCGCGTGCCGTAGTAAGCCGCCTGGCGTTGGGCCTGGGTTTTGGGGCCGTCGTTTCCGCTGCGGTAATGGTGCTGTGGCTCGGCGTGCGCGCCGACTTGATGCAGGCGATGATGACCGGCCCGTTCTGGATGAAGTTCGCCTACGCCTTGAGCGTTGCGGTCCTGGGCTTCGGCCTGATCGATCGCCTGGCGCGCCCGGATGGCGAGGGTGGCGTGTTCGGCCCACTCATCCTTGCGCCGCTTGCCGTGATGATCGCGATCGCGGCCTATCAACTCACCGGCCTAAACCACGCCGAGCGCATGCGTCTGATGATGGGTGCCTCCTGGCAGGTCTGCGCCCGAAACATTGTTATACTTTCCATCCCGATCTTCGCCGGCCTGTTCTGGAGCCTGCGTGCGCTGGCACCTACGCGGCTGACAGCGACCGGGGCGGTGGCTGGCATGCTCGCTGGAGCGGCAGGAACATTTATCTACGAGTTCCACTGCAACGAGAGCGCGGCACCTTTCATCGCGATCTGGTATACGCTCGGCATTGCGGCCGTCGGCCTTCTGGGCGCCATCTTCGGTCGCATTTTGTTGCGTTGGCAATGATCTCAACCGGGTCTGTAACCGTACTAACCTTCCGCCCGAACTAAGCTGCGAATACGGGAGAAATCGATGTTTCGAACGCTTCGCAATGCGGCCCTGGCGGCCGGAATCGCCGCGCTATGCGGCCTCTCCACGGCCTGCGCTGATGCGGTCGACAAGGCCATACCGGCGCCCAAGCTCGACGAGATCAAGACCGGTGCTCCGGCCAGCGAGACCGCGGTTCTCGCTGGTGGCTGCTTCTGGGGCATGCAGGGGGTGTTCGAGCACGTCAGGGGCGTGACGAAGGTCGTGGCCGGTTATTCCGGCGGCGCGAAGGAAACCGCGATCTACGAGCTGGTCGGCACCGAAACAACGGGCCATGCCGAATCCGTCCAAGTCACGTTCGATCCGCGAGTCGTCTCGTTTGGCGACTTGCTGCGCGTCTATTTTTCGGTGGCGCACGATCCGACCGAGCTGAACCGCCAGGGTCCGGACAGCGGCTCCAGCTACCGCTCCGCGATTTTCTTCGCGACACCGCTGCAGCAGAAGATTGCCCGCGCGTATGTCGACCAGCTCACCGCGGCGCACGCGTTCGATGCCCCGATCGTGACGCGTATCGATCCGTTGAAAGGCTTCTACGCGGCCGAGGGGTATCATCAGGACTTCCTGATCCACAACCCGACTTATCCCTACATCGTGGTCAACGACCTGCCAAAGATCGGGGCACTGAAGCGCGTCTGGCCCGCGCTCTATCGTGACAAACCCGTGATGCTGGCGCAGGACTAGACTGCTGCCACAATTGGAGGAACTTTCCTGCTATCGTTCCGTTGACGATGTGCAGCGAAGGCAATCCGTCATGGCTCAGGAGGCGCGCATTCAGGGCGCGGCGGACACGGCATCGTCTCTGCTCGCCGACTATGCGGCGGTGCGCCGGCATACCGAAGCGCTCGCCGCGCCGCTCACCGCCGAAGACCAGAACATCCAGTCGATGCCCGATGCGAGCCCTACCAAATGGCATCTCGCGCACACGACATGGTTTTTCGAAGCCGTGGTGCTTGGCCGATTTGCGCCGGGCTACCGGCCATTCGATCCGGCCTATGCCTTTCTTTTCAATTCCTACTATGAGGGCTTTGGCCCGCGTCATCCGCGACCCCAGCGCGGATTGCTGAGCCGGCCGCCGCTCGCGGACATCGCCGAGTACCGTCTCCATGTCGATGAGGCCATGGCCCGCCTGATCGAGGAGCGCGCTGGTGAGGTGGCCGGTCTCGTCATGCTCGGACTGCACCACGAGCAGCAGCACCAGGAGCTGATCCTCACCGATATTCTGCACGCCTTTTCCTGCAATCCGCTGCTGCCCGCCTATACACGGGGGGCGCCGGAGTCGCCGAAAGCGGCCGATACGCTGCGCTGGCACGAGCATCCGGGTGGCATCGTCGACATCGGGCATGCCGGCGATACATTTGCCTTCGACAATGAGGCGCCGCGGCACCAAGTGCTGCTGCGGTCATTCCGCATTGCGAATCGCCCCGTCACCAATGGCGAATTTCTGAAATTCATCGAAGACGGCGGTTATCGCCGTCCCGAGTTCTGGCTGAGTGACGGCTGGATCTTTGTGCGGCGCGAGGCCCTCAACGCGCCCCTCTATTGGAAGGGTGAACGCACCGGTTGGCGTGTGTTTTCCTTGGCTGGCGAGCATGACCTTGAAGAGCATGCGCCCGTTACCCATGTCAGCTTCTTCGAGGCGGCGGCCTATGCCGCCTGGGCGGGAGCGCGCTTGCCGACGGAATTCGAATGGGAGGCTGCAACCTGCGCGAACATCGGCGCGGTGTGGGAATGGTCGCGGTCGTCCTACGATCCCTATCCCGGCTATCGGCCCTTCGAAGGCGATGTCGCGGAATACAATGGCAAGTTTATGAGCGGGCAGATTGTGCTGCGCGGCGGCTCGCAGGCGACATCCGTGGGACATATCCGTCCGACCTACCGGAATTTCTTTCCACCGTCGGCACGCTGGCAGTTCACCGGCATACGACTGGCAGGTGACGTATGAGCCATGTCGCTCTCAGCGCGCGTTCGCACGAAACCGAATTTCGTGCCGCGCTCAGGGACGGTCTATTGGCCACGCCCAAGCGCATCCCATCGAAATACTTCTACGACGATGCCGGCTCGGCGCTGTTCGAGCGAATCACGCGGCTTGCAGAGTATTATCCGACCCGCATCGAGCTTGCGATCCTGATGGACCACGCCAGCGATATCGCCCAGCTTATCGGTCCGGACGTCGAGCTGGTCGAATTCGGCGCTGGCGCGCTGCGCAAGGTGCGCATCCTGCTCGACGTGCTGAAGAGTCCAAGGGCCTATCTGCCCATCGACATTTCCGGCGACTATCTGATGGACGTCGCGGCATCGTTGCGCGACGACTATCCGGCCCTGCGGCTGCGGCCGGTGGTGGGCGATTTCACGCGCGCCATTGCGCTCGGGGCGCTCACACCGGGCGCCGGAAGGCGGGCCGGGTTCTTCCCCGGGTCGACGATCGGCAATCTCGGCCGAAGCGAATCCGTGTCGTTCCTGCGGCACGCCAAGATGACGCTCAACGGGGGCGGATTGCTGATTGGCGTTGATCTCGTGAAGGCCCCCGCGATGCTCAATGCCGCATACAACGACACCGATGGCGTGACGGCCGCGTTCAACAAGAACCTGCTCGTCCGCGCCAACCGCGAAGCCGGCGCCGATTTCGATCTGGACCGCTTCGCGCACTACGCCTGCTACAATCCGGTTCAGCAGCGCATCGAGATGTATCTCATCAGCCTCGCGGCGCAGCGCGTTTGCATTGCGGATGAGGTCGTTGATTTTGCGGAAGGCGAGGCGATCCATACCGAGGACTCGCACAAATACACGCTGGACGGCTTTCGCGCCCTTGCCGCAGAGG
>DATEZM010000446.1:0-2023 GCA_035255625.1 Rhizomicrobium sp.
CCGCCGGAATCGGCCGACGTTCCCGTCATCATCTCGACGATGATGGAAGACGCGGCGCTGCGGCTAGCCAATTTCGATCTCGACGAGGCGGGGCTGCACAAGGTCGTCGCCGGCCGCTATGGCGACAAGGCGGACGCCATCGTCGCGATGTACCGCAAGGCCTGGCCGAACAAGACGCCCTATCTCATCCAGGCGCAGATCTTCACCGACTCCGGTTTCCGCCGCTCGGCCTATGCGCAAGGCGAGCGCAAAGCCGCGCTCGGCAAGGCGCCGGCCTATATGTATCTGTGGGAATGGCCGAGCCCGGGCTTCAACGGCAAGTTCGGCGCGGTGCACGGCATCGACGTCTCGGCCTCGTTCTACAATGTGCGCGATCCGATCGTCGGCGTCGGCAACACGCAAGGCGCGCTGATGTGCAAGCGGCTGGCGACAACCTGGTGCAGCTTCGCCGCCACCGGCGATCCCAACAATGCGGAAATTCCGCACTGGCCGGCCTATGACGGAAAGGATCGCGCCACGATGATCTTCGACGGGGCCATGCGGGTCGAGAACGATCCGCGCGGCGAGATGCGCCAGTTCTGGAACGCGATGCCGCCGGCCGCCGGACCGGCGGGGTGAGGGTCGACAAAGTTAGGGGAGGCGGTTGGAGGGTTTTAGACCCCTACGACACCGCGTGAATATTCAAAACACCAGCCGGTATTAGCCCGCGGGTCGAGATTAGGATGGCGCGAGAACTTGACTGCTGAATATCAATGACTGGCATCAGATCGGTGTTGGAAAACTCGACCAAAACCTGCTTGAACGAAGCGGCTTTATCGATAGCTACAAAGATTGCCCAGTTGGGCGGTACTTCAAAGCCACCCGCAATTGTTTTGCCGTCAGTATCCTTCGGGACCATCGAAATGCTTGGCGTGAAGTAGGCGAACCAAGTCGCCACGTTGTCCGACGATATTACGTGCGGGATTCTTACGTCCCCGAAAAACTGGAGGCGTATTCCGGTCTTTATAGGTAACGGCTTATCTTCTGGCGCCAACGCTCTGTAGACTGAGTGGTCGAAGAAAAGCATCGCTGCAATCACAAGCAGAACGCCGGAGCCGCCGCAGAACCCAATGAAATAGTTTCGCAGCCCGTTGGTATCGAAGTGGTGGGGGAGCAGCTGTGCCAGGTAAGAGGCTGTGGAGGCAGCAAACACTCCTCCACAGATTGCTATTGCCGCCCAGCCCAGCAATCGAAAGTTTGGATACATCGCCATTAGGGCGCTGATTGCGAACGGAACAACCAGACTGCCGACCGCGAAGTAAAGGCTACCGTGCATATGAGCGTTCCATCGACCCACGACGACACTTCGTCGGGGTGTGTGGGAAGGGTACCCTAGGGCCAGTCACTGCCAATTGCCGCATAATCGCCCTGACAATTTGTCAGAAATAATTCCTATGTGACCCCTTGACAACTACTGTTGCTATAATACATCACTCGCGCAGGTTGAGGATGTGGTCCGATGGAACCGCGACGATAGCGTGGCAGAAAATCAGGTCCTGTGCGGGCTACGCGCACGACAAAAGAGGAGGAGCGTCCCGATTCCGGCAGGAACGGACCCCTCCGCTGTCGGTGGGATCGGTGGTTCGGTTGAGCGCGCCCGTCGGCTGTCCGTGCAAGGACAGCCGCGTGGCCAGCCCGTCCTCCGATCAAGGCAAAGCCCGCGCCATGGCCATGACGCGGGCTTCGCGTTGTCGAGAACTCTACCGCTTCGTCACCGGCACATAGTCGCGCCGGCTCTTGCCGGTGTAGATCTGGCGGGGCCGGCCGATCTTCTGGTGCGGGTCCTCCAGCATCTCCTTCCACTGCGCGATCCAGCCGACGGTGCGCGCCAGCGCGAACAGCGCGGTGAACATGCTGGTCGGAAAGCCGAGCGCCCTGAGCGTGATGCCGGAATAGAAGTCAATGTTGGGATAGAGCTTGCGGCTGACGAAATACTCGTCCTCCAGCGCGATCTTCCCCATCGCCATCGCGATCTTCAGCGTCG
>DATEZM010000447.1:0-7188 GCA_035255625.1 Rhizomicrobium sp.
GAAAAGCTTTCGCCATTGAGATAGGACACGCGCGGGATCTCGAAATAGCTCAGCATCCGCAAAGGCACGCCGCCCTCGAGCACCGCGTCATAGCCGGCGATCCAGCGCTTCAACCGGTCCGGCGGGATCGCCATTTCGAGAAACTGTCCCGTCATCTCGCCGAAGCGCTGCGCCAACGCACTGCCGTAGAAACGGAAACGGTATGAGTGACGCCCCGAAGGATGGACCGCCCGCTCCGCGATGGAGACATGGCGCAGGAACGGCTTCAGGGTGCGCGCATCGAAGTCGGCGCGCGCCGGAAGGCCGCCAGCGGCCTTGGCCTTCTCCAGCCATACATCGCGTATCGCGTTGAGTTCGGGCTGATCGAATTTCAGACCGGTGTCCGCCCGCATGGACCAGCCTTCTTTGTGCGACATGGCGTTCAACAGCTCTGCCGGGTCTGCCATGGCGAAAAGCCTCTGCCCAACCTGTAGCCAAATCGTTAACAGAGGGCGGAACTTTAAGCCCGAATTCGCGGCATCAGATCGGCAGCCGAGCGCTTGCCACGCGGGCCGGCATAGGTCACCGACAGGATCATCGGTATCGAGGAACCCGGAACCGCCAGCGGCGCGATCAGGCTTTCGCCGGTCAGATACGAGATTTCCGGCGCCCGATAGGACGTCGTCACGCGTAGCGGCATGCGGGTCAAAACAGCGAGGTCGCAGAGAGCAGTGTAACCGGGAACGCCACCGCCCTGCATGGCCTCACGAAGCGTCCGGCCGGTATAGTCGCCTATGTAGCTGGCAAGCACGCGGCCATGCAGCCGGATGCGGTAGTCCGGCCGTCCATCGACCGTCACGGCCTGGAGCAGCGACATATTGGCCATGAAGGGCTTCATCGCCCGCGCGGTCATGTCGGCGCGGTCGGGCATGACGCGCCCGCCGGCTTTCTCGCGCCACAGTGCCAGTGCAGCGGCGAGCTCGGGACGTGCAAAACCCTCGGCTGGCGCAGCAAAAAAGGGCCAGTCATGGGCGCTCGCATTCGCGTTGAATGCGTCGATCGCGGCGCGGAATGCCGATAAAGCCATGCCCCGACTATGCGAATGGCCCGTCAATATGGCGTTAATCGCGTCACCCTTGCGCAGCGCGCGGCCCGACGGGATCATGGGCACAAGGTAAACGAGACAATAAGGGGACTCGCGATGGACCAGGCATTGAACGCGACGGCCGAAATCGCCCAAGGCAAATTGCAGGGTGTGGCGCGCGACGGCGTGCTCAAGTTCAACGGCATCCCCTATGCCAAGCCGCCAGTCGGCGATTTGCGCTGGCGAATGCCGCAGGCACCGGAGCCCTGGGCCGGCATACGCGATACCGCGCGCTTCGGAAACATCGCGCCGCAAGTCGCATCGGCGAGCGGCGCGGTGCTGGGCGGCACGCCGGGCACGCGGTCGGAAGACTGCCTCTATCTCAACGTACAGACGCCCGGCTGCGACGGCGCCAAACGACCGGTGATGGTCTGGATTCATGGCGGCGCGTTCAATACCGGCGCCGGCAGCGTCGGCACATACAATGGCAAGTTCCTGGTGCCGCGCGGCAATGTGGTTCTGGTGACGATCAACTACCGGCTGGGCGCGTTCGGCTTCCTGAACCTGCGCGATGCGACGGACGGAAAGCTTCCGGGGACGGGCGCGGAAGGTCTCGCCGACCAGATCGCGGCGCTGAAATGGGTGCACGACAACATCGCGAGCTTCGGCGGAGATCCGGGCAACGTCACCATCTTCGGTGAGAGTGCCGGCGGGATGAGCGTCGGCGCGCTGCTGGCAGCGCCGGACGCACGCGGGCTCTATCACAAGGCGATCCCGCAATCGGGCGCGAGCGACATCGGCTATGCGCGGGAGAAATCCGCGCGGATCGCGCGGATCGTGCTCGACAAGCTTGGCGCCGGCGATCCGACGGAGCTGTCATGGGAAGCGGTCCTGGAGGTGCAGAAGGCGATGCTGGAGGCGCCGCGCGAGGTTGGCGTCGGCATGCCGTTCGCGCCGACGATCGACGGCGCGGTGCTGCCCAGGCGCGCGATCGAGTGCGTCGCGGAAGGCTCCGCCAAGGGTGTCGCGCTAATGACGGGCACAACGCGCGACGAGTGGAAACTGTTCACCATCGCGGCACCTCATCTCAAGACGCTGGACGAGGCGGGATTGCGCAAGCTGACCGCGCGGCTGGCAGGCGAGGAACATGCGAACGCGTTGTTGAACGCCTATACCGCCGGCACGCCATTCGACCGCTTCAACGACATCAATACCGATCACAGCTTCTTCGTGCCGGCGACGCGGCTGCTGGACGCGCAGGCGGCGCACGGAGCGACCTATGCCTATCGCTTCGACTGGCCCTCGCCGATGATGGATGGCGCGCTCGGTGCCTGCCATGCGCTGGAACTCGGGTTCACATTCGGTACGATGCGGCTCAAAGGTGCGGCGCCGTTCTTTGGGCAAGGACCGGACGCCGAAGCGCTGTCCGATGCGATGATGGATTCCTGGATCGCCTTTGCGCATCGCGGCAATCCGTCGAACGACACGTCCGGCGCCTGGATGCGCTATGACGCGGCGAAGCGCGCCACCACTATTTTCGGCGACGGCATGCCGCATGTGGCGAGCGCGCCGAACGAGGCGCGGCGCAAGGCGTGGGAAGCGGTGCCGGCGGAACGCATCGGGCCGTAACGCGCGGAGAAGGTCGCGACACTTGCCTCAATTGGTGGTCATGACCGGTCTGCCATGCTCGGGCAAGAGCACGATTGCTTACGGGATCGCGGCCGCGTTGCATTGGCCCGTGTTCTCGGTCGATCCCGTCGATTCCGCGATGCGACGCGACGGCGTCGACCCCGATACGGCCGGACAAGCGGCCTACAGCGTTTGCCGGTCGCTGGCGGCCGAGCAGCTGAAAATTGGTCTCTCTGTCGTGATCGACGCGGTCAACGCCCATCAGGATGCCCGCGAGATATGGCTGGAGCTTGCGCGGCAGCTGGCTACGCGGCTCACGCTCGTCGAGTGCGTGTGTCCCGACGAAGAACTCCACAGGGCTCGCGTTCTAAGTCGAATCCGCAATCTTCCTCACTACCCCGAACTCACCTGGGCCATCGTGGAGGAGACGAAGGCCCGCTACACACCCTGGGAGATCGACAAGCTTCGGCTATCGACGGACGAGGCTTCGGCGTCTTTAATCGATCGCGCCTTGGACTACATTCGCGGGCGCGAAGAAACCTAGCTGCGACGCCGCCGAAGTTGCAGGCGTCAACGGTCCGTGGCTGAATAGTCGTAGTGGAGCGAGTTGGGGGCTGGAGCCGCAGCGGGAATGACGCTGCGTGCGCCGATGCAAGCAAACATGAAAATCGGCCTGGTCGAGGAATTTCTGCTGCTCGCGCTCGAGGACGAGGGCGGCCAATTCAGCCGAATCCCTGAAACCTCGTTCCATTGCGGCATCGCCGGCGCGGCGCTCATGGACCTGGAGCTGCGCGGCAAGATCGACACGGGCGCCGGTCATCTGAACGTCGCGGACACGGCTCCCACCGGTTCGGCAATGCTGGACGAACTGCTCGCCCATATCGCGGCGGAGCCGAGCCAGCTTCATCCGAAAGAGTGGATCGTGCGGTTGATGCCGCGGGCCGGTCAGATGCGCAGCGATGCGCTGCGCACGCTATGCGAGCGCGGAATCCTGGCGCAGGAGGATCATCTCTTCCTCTGGGTCCTGCAGGAGCGCCGCTATCCCGTCGAGCATGGCGAAGAGCGGCAGGAGTGCAAGCGGCGCGTCCTCGGGCATCTTTTCGACGATGGCGAGCCCGATCATCACGACATCGCTCTGGTGGCGCTCGCCGACGCCTGCGGCATGTTCAAGCACATCCTCAGTTCGGCGACCCTGGCCGAAGCTGCCGCGCGCATAGACCAGCTTTGCAGCGTGGACCTGATCGGCGCGGAGATCGCACGCACCGCCGAGGCGTTGAACAACGAAATCCGCGCGGCCGAGCGGCGCATCGTGATTGCCGGCCTCGCCGGCAATGTCATGGAATGGTACGACTTCGGCACCTATGGCTACTTCGCCGCGACCATCGGCAAGCTGTTCTTTCCGGCACACGATCCCACCGTCTCGCTGCTGGCCTCCTTCGCGGTCTTTGCCATCGGCTTTGTCGGCCGGCCGCTGGGCGCGCTGATCTTCGGCCACATCGGCGACCGCAGCGGACGCAAACGCGCGCTGATGGCCTCGGTCCTCATGATGGCGGTGCCGACCATGTTCATCGGACTGCTGCCAACCTATGCGCAGCTCGGCTTTGTGGCGCCGCTACTTCTGGTGCTGCTGCGGCTGTTTCAGGGCTTGGCGGTCGGCGGCGAGTTCACGACCTCCATGGTGCTTCTGGTCGAAGGTGCGCAGCGGTCGCGCCGCGGCTATGTCGGAAGCTTCGCGCCGTTCGGCGCCGTTGGCGGGATGCTCGTCGGCTCGGCCGTCGGCGCGGCGATCACCGGATATCTGCCCGCCGCCGCGATCGCCGAATGGGGCTGGCGGGCCGCCTTCCTGTTCGGGCTGGTGATCGCAGCAATCGTATTTTATGTGCGCCGCCGCCTGCCCGCGGATACCGTCATCGTGGCCATCGCGGAAGCGCGCCATTCGCCGGTGGTCACCGCGTTCCGGACCCAGTGGCGCACGATCCTGAAGATCGTCGGCATCATCATGACGCTCGGGATCGGTTTCTACATGAACTTCGTCTATCTCAGCACATGGCTGGTGCAGTACACGCATATATCGCGCTCCGAAGCCCTGGCGCTGAACTGTCTGGGGTTGGCGTTGCAGCTGCCGCTGCTGCCGCTCGCCGGCGCGCTGGCCGACCGGATCGGCACCAAGGCGGTGCTGATGCTCTCGGCGGCGGGCTTCGCCGTGCTGAGCTGGCCGCTCTATTTCATCATCGGCCAGGGCACGATCGTCGCCGTCATCTTCGGCCAGGCGATCCTGGCCCTGCTGCAATCGGGCATCTCGGCGGCGGTGCCGGCGTTCATGGTCGAGGCGCTGCCCAAGCATGTGCGCTGCACCGCGCTCTCCTTCGGACAGAACTTCGCCATGGCCTGTTTCGGCGGCACGGTGCCGATGGTGTCGGTCGCACTGGTCGGCGCCACCGGCTATCCGCTGGCGCCGGCACTCTACCTCGCCGCCGCCGGGGTCGTGTCGTTCGCTGTCGTGCTGATCACGAATGTGCTGCCGGAGGATGCTCCGTCCGAACTCGTCATCGGCGCGCTGCAACCCGCTTAGGCATTAGCCTTTCGCGCCGCCATCCTCGCCGTCGGGTCCGTGGTGACGATCCATGCCGTGATCGTGCGGCCCATGCCCGTGTCCGTGCTGCCCGTGGTCGAGTACCATTTTCTGCTCGGGCGTCAGGGTTTGATAGAGCGCCGTTAGCGCGGGCAGTTCGGCGTCGAGGAATGCCACGCGCGCTTTCATCATCGCCACCATGTGCCGGTCGCGGTCGACGATGGATGGCGGACCGTTCATGTCATGCGGATGGTCGGCACAGGCCCCCGCGCCGCTCTTCGCGTCGGAGAGGATGATGCTCTTCCAGGCGTCGAAAGCAGGACGCTGGCTGTCGGTGAGCGCCAGGCGCGTTTCGATATAGGCAACCATCGCGACACGATGGGCATAGCGATCGGCGCATCTTTCCTGATGCCAGGCGGCGCGCTGCGCATCCGTCGGCATGTCATGATGATGTCCGTCGCGCGGCGCCTCTTGCGCCCAGGCGCCGGTGGCACCCAGCGCCAGCGTGAACGCGGAGATGAGGAGAAGAGATTTCGACATGGAACGGCCTTCCCGAGAGATATGATCTGTCGCAGGCGGGACCATGGGCGATCGGCTGCCGCGGCGCCAATGAACTCTCCGCCACGGACTGTCGCAAAGTCTCTCAGCCGTCGCGTTCACGCATATGGTTTGCCCGCTTTCGCGTAGGCCGCCGCGGAGTTGAAGATATTGATCGCCATCAGGCTGGTCTCGGTGTCGGCACGCTTTTCATAGATCTCGGCGACGCGGGCCTGGACATCGGTGTCGGCAGGCGCGGCTTCCAGAGCGAAATCCGCGAGGTGGCTGGCGAGGCGAAAGTCTCCGGCAGCGGCCAAGACCTGCGCCCGTTCGGCGAGCGTGCGGGCGCCGCCGGCGAGACTTGCGATCTCCGCCGCCAGCTTGGCGCGCGGACTTGGCTTGAGCTCGCTCGGCCTTCCGCTCCACCAGCCGCCATAGAAGCGGATCACATTGCGCACCAGGAATTCGGTGTCGTCATAGACCGGCTGCAGCCAAGGCGAATCCGATTTCGGCAGTTCGATCCCGGTGACGATGTCGACATGCGGCGGCGAGCCGTTCTCCATCGCCGCCAGCGTACGTGCCACGACGGTCTCGAGAAACTCCGCCGTCTCGGTCAGCATTCGGACGATCTTGTCCGGCTCGCCGATCACCGGCCCGCCATGGCCGGGGCAGAGCGCCGCCGGCCCCTTCGCCGCCATCTCACGCAGGCCTTTCGCCCGCTCCCAGGCGAAGCGCTGCACCTTTTGCGGATTGCCGTCATTCGGCACCGCCCAGATGAAGAGATCGCCGGGGCAAAGCACGCGCCGCGACGGCGAGAATATCCAGGTGTGATCGTCGGTCTCGCCCTTGCAGTGATGCAGCTCGAACACCTCGCCGCCGACGGTGATGTTCATGCGGTCTTCGTAGAGCGTGTCGGGCGGGATCGGCGGCTGGCCGAAGGCGGCATAGGCGTCCTGCGACTGCGCCGCGACCGTACCGCCGAACTGGCGCGCATTGAGCGCCGCATTGTGGCGCGCGGTTGCGGCATAGCGCGCGAAACGCGCCGGCATCGCGGCATGGGCGATAACGCGCGGCTTCTTCTGGCCCGGGATCAGGAACTGGTCGAGGCCATAGGCGTGGTCGATATGGCCATGCGTGTAGATCGCGGTGTGCACCGGCGTCTGCGTCTTCTCGCGCAGCCGCGCGGCGAGCACAGGCGCGAACTGTTTGGTGCCGGTGTCAACCAGAACGAGTCCTTCATCGGTCTCGAAGGCGACGCAACCGGAGAATTGCGAGACGAACCACGTGCGGGGGGCGACTTCCACCGGGCCGCCAGTCCAGAAGAATTTCGCTTCCTCCGGGCTCTTGCCGCGCATGCTGCCGAACTTCGTCGCCGGATTGACCGCCA
>DATEZM010000448.1:0-58186 GCA_035255625.1 Rhizomicrobium sp.
CATCGATCTGCAGCCGCGCGAATTCCGCCTGCTCGAATACCTGATGCGTCATGCGAGCCAGGTCGTGACCCGTACCATGCTGCTCGAAAGCGTGTGGGAGTATCACTTCGATCCGCAGACTAACGTCATCGACGTTCACATCTCGCGTCTGCGCGCAAAGATCGATAAGGGTTTCGATACGGCGCTGCTGCACACAGTGCGTGGCGCGGGGTATATGATCCGTGCGGCGCGCCCGGCGGCGTGATCCGTGCGCGCACCGGGCATTCTACGCACTCAGGCCTACCGAATCGTCCTTGTCTATGTCGCGGTCTTCGCGATCTCGGTGACGGCGTTGCTCGCCTTCACCTACTGGAACACCAAGCGCGCGCTCGACCAGCAGACCGACCAGATCATCGAAGCCGAAATTGCCGGTCTGTCAGAGCAGTACCAGCAGCTTGGTCTGCGCGGCCTGGCCGACGTCGTCATCAGCCGTTCGGCGCATGGCGGACCTGGGCTCTATCTGCTTGCCAATCGTTTCAAGCAGCCGATCGTCGGCAATCTTGACGCTTGGCCGGCCAACAGTGACGGACCGAACAGCTGGATTGATTTTGACTATCAGCGGCGGACGGAGAACCGGCTCGAGACCCGCGAGGCGCGCGGTCGCGTCTTCGCGCTCGCCGGCGGGTTCAACCTGCTCGTCGCCCAGGATGTTCATGAACGCTATCTGACAGAACGGCTGTTCACCACGACGCTTCCATGGACGGTCGGTCTCGTGCTTCTTCTTGGACTCGTCGGTGGCGCCTTTATGAGCCGCAACATGTTGGCGCGCCTGGACCAGATCAACCGGACCAGCGCCGAGATCATCGACGGCGACCTGACCCGCCGCATACCGTTAAGCGACGCGCACGACGAGTTCGACGCGTTGGCGGAGAACCTCAATGCCATGCTGGACCGCATCGAGCGGCTGATGAAAGGCGTGCGCGAAGTGACGGACTCGGTGGCGCATGATCTGCGCACGCCGCTCAACCGGTTGCGAAACCGGCTGGAGGCGACGCAGCGACATCTCGACCCCGCGAGCAACGAGGCCCCCGAAATCGAGGCTGCGGTGGCGGAGATCGATCAGCTCATCAACACTTTCAATGCGTTGCTCCTGATTGCCGAGGCCGATGCCGGTGTGACCCGGGGTGAGATGGTGCCGATGGACCTCGCTCCCATCGCCGAGGACATGGCCGAGCTTTACGCCCCGCTCGCCGAGGAAAACGGCGTGAGCTTGCGCATCGAACCTGCTGGCGCCACGCTGATCGACGGCAACCGCAGTCTGATATCGCAGGCGCTGGCCAATCTGGTCGACAACGCGATCAAATACACGCCGGCTGGCGGCGCCGTCACCGTGACGGCATCGGAAACGCCGCAAGGGGTCGAGCTGCGTGTGGCAGACAGCGGCCCCGGTATTCCGCGAGAGGAGCGCCAACGGGTGGTGGAACGATTCGTCCGCCTCGATGCCAGCCGCAATGCGCCAGGCACCGGCCTGGGCCTTAGTCTCGTGGCCGCCGTGGCACGCTTGCACGACGCCACTCTTTTGCTGGACGATAACCGCCCCGGCCTGCGCGCCACCATCCGCTTCCCAAGGCTCGCGCTGCGAACGCGATAAATCTTCATCTCAGCGTGCCGCTTAGGCCAAACGACTCTAGACTACGCCCATGAATCTTCCCCGCCCCTTCGATTCCGCGCGCGTGTCGCGCACTTTCGATACGCTGGCCGAGCGTGGCTTCGTTCCCTCCGAAGCAGACCGGCCGGTTCTTGCGGCGATGTTCGGCAACAGTCCGTTTCTGGCCCGCCTCGCGGTTCGCGAGGTTACCCTGCTGGCGCAATTGCTCGCTGACGGGGCCGGTCCGATACTCGCGACGGCGATCGAGGACGCGCTTACCGCCGCTGATGCGGCAAATGAAGGCGATGCGATGGTTCGTTTGCGCGCCGCCAAGCGCCGTGCCGCGCTCGCTATCGCGCTGGCCGACATTGCCGGGCATTGGCCGCTCGGGCGCGTCACGCGTGCGCTGACGGAATTCGCCGATGCCTGCGTGAAGGGCGCGCTGCGCTTCGTTCTGCGCGATGCGGCGCGACGCGCCGAAATGGGTGAGAGCGATGGGGCCGTTCTGGAACAGACCACCGGGTTGACGGTGCTCGCGATGGGCAAATGCGGCGCCTACGAGTTGAACTATTCATCCGACATCGATCTCGTCGTGTTCTACGATCCACGCCGCTTTCCTTTCCTGAAACGCGACGATCCGCGGGGGGCGGCGGTCGATCTCGTACGCGGGATGGTCAAACTGCTGACCGAGATCACTGCGGACGGCTACGTCTTCCGCGTCGATCTGCGTCTCAGGCCAGACGCCGGCGCCACCCAGGTCGCGATCTCGACTGATGCGGCGGAATCCTACTACGAGGGCATGGGTCAAAACTGGGAGCGCGCGGCGTTCATCAAGGCACGCGCCTGTGCCGGCGATCCCGCCATCGGCGAGCAATTTCTCAAGACGCTCGAACCGTTCATATGGCGGCGCTATCTCGACTTCGCGGCGATCGAGGACATCCATTCCATAAAACGGCAGATCCATGCCCATGGTGGCCATGGTGCCATCGCCGTCGCCGGCCACAACATCAAGCTCGGCAAGGGCGGCATACGGGAGATCGAATTCTTCGCACAAACGCAGCAGCTGATCCTTGGCGGCCGAATACCCGAATTGCGCCGGCGCGGTACGGTCGATGCGATCGACGCGCTCTGTGCCCGCGGCCTGGTGAGCGAGCCAACGGCCGCCGATCTCAAGGCCGCTTATCGCTTCCTGCGTACGCTGGAGCACCGGCTGCAAATGATAGAGGACGAGCAGACTCACTCCGTTCCGAAATCTGCAGAGGCCATCGCGCACATCGCTTGTTTCATGGGTTTTCCGGATGCCGCCACATTCGGCGCCGCGCTTACGGCCCACCTCGAAACCGTCCAGCGTCACTACGCCCGTCTGTTCGAGCGTGGGCAGGACCTCGCGGCATCGGAGGGCAACCTCGTTTTCACCGGCGTCGAAGAGGATCCGGAGACCGTCAAGACGTTACACAAAATGGGCTTTCGCGAGGCGGCGCACGTTTCGGCTGCGATCCGCGGCTGGCATCACGGCCGCATTCGCGCCACGCGCAGTGCGCGCGCGCGCGAGCTTCTGACCAAGCTGGTGCCGGCTCTTCTACCAGCACTGGCCAAGACCGCCGACCCCGATGTTGCCTTCATGCAGTTCGACCGCTTTCTCACCAATCTGCCGGCTGGTGTGCAGCTCTTTTCGCAGTTTCTCGCACGTCCTGAGTTCCTGCACCTCATCGCGAATATTGCTGGGTCGGCACCCAGATTGGCACAGCATCTGGCGCGCGCGCCGGCGACGTTGGACGCGCTGATCGACGCCGACTTTTTGCGCAGCCTGCCGACACGCGAATCGCTCGACATCGCGTTTGCCGGTCAGCTTGCGCGCGCCAGCAGTTACGAAGACACGCTCGACGCCGCGCGTCGTTTCGCCAAGGAGCAGGTCTTTCGCGTCGGTGTGCAGATCATCCAAGGCATCGCCAAGCCGGATGCGGCCGGTCCGGCGCTCGCCAATGTTGCCGAAGCGGTGATCGGGGGCCTCCTTCCGGTGGTCCAAGATGAACTCGCCGAAACTGCGGGCCAGATGCCGGGCGGCCAGTTCGCTGTCGTGGCCATGGGAAAACTCGGCGGGCGGGAGATGACTGCGGGCTCCGACCTCGACCTGATTTTCGTCTATGACCTGCCCGGCGAGATCGAAGCGAGCGACGGACCCAAGCCACTGCCAGTCATCGTCTATTACGCGAGGCTGGCGCAGCGCTTCATATCCGCGCTGACGACGCCTACCGCGGCGGGCGGGCTCTACGAAGTCGACATGAGGCTTCGGCCGAGCGGCAATAAAGGACCGGCCGCGGTCAGTCTGGCCTCGTTCGAACGCTATCACGCGGCGGACGCTTGGACCTGGGAGCGCATGGCGCTGACCCGCGCGCGAGTGGTGCATGCACCGCCCGCCTTCGCACCGCGGGTGGAGGCTGCGATCCGGGCCTCGCTCGTCGCGCCCTCGAACCCTGCAAAGATCAAAGGCGATGCGCGCGATATGCGCGAAAGGCTGGCGACGCAATTCCCCGGCCAGAATCGCTGGGATCTCAAATTTGCCCCTGGCGGCCTCGTCGACATCGAATTCGTGGCGCAAACGCTCCAGCTTTGCGCCGCGTCGTCACGACCCGGCGTGCTTAACGCCAACACCGTGCAGGCGTTGCGCAATCTGGTCGCGACGGGGGTGCTTCCCGCCGATCGTGCGCAAACCTTGATCGATGCGGCGCTGCTAGAGCATGCGCTGACCCAGGTTCTGCGCATCGCGCTGGACGGAACGCTCGAGCCCGACAAGGCGACGCCCGGCTTGAAGTTGCTGCTCCTGCGCGTCGCCGGTCTCATGGATTTCGAAACACTCGAGCGACAGCTCGTTGCCTCGCAGCAGGCCGTGCGCGCGATCCTCAGAGACCTGCTACGCTGAACTGCTGTAGGGCCTACTGGTCCGTGACCGGTACGCAGTCGCGACGCCGCTCTTCAAGACATCGCTCCGTCTTCAGATGGGAGGACAGAAAGCTCATCAGAATGACACCCAGGACCACGACGATGGCGACGGCGACGAGTACCGCGATGTTTGCGCTCTTCCGGTTGTCTTCGTCGTCGCTCATCGTCTCACCAGTCCTTCGCCCGGCGCGCAAGGGTTGCGCGGCCTACGCGGGTTAGAGCTTGCTATATCTGCACCATGTCCAACAAGCAGACACACTTGCCGATTGCCCACATCCTCTTGGCGACAATGGTCGCCCTGGTTTGGGGTTCGAATTTTGTGGTCATCAAGATCGCGCTGGCGCATCTGCCACCGCTGCTGTTCGCGGCGTTGCGGTTCACTTTCGCCTTCCTGCCCGCGGCGTTCTTCATCCCGAGGCCGGCGGTCCCATGGCGTAACCTTGCAGCCTATGGGCTTTTGATTGGTGCCGGGCAGTTCGGGCTGCTCTATATCGCGATGAAAGGCAGCATATCGCCCGGCTCGGCCTCGCTGGTGATCCAGCTTCAGGTCTTTTTCACCATCGCGCTCGCTGCCCACCTCACCAGTGAACGCCTGCATGCCTTCCAGGGAGTTGCGCTGGTGCTTGCAGCGGTTGGTTTGGCACTCATCGCCATGCACGGCGGCAGCGATGCGACACCGCTGGGTCTGTGTCTGACGGTACTCGCGGCGTTGTGCTGGGCATCGGGCAACATCGTCGCTAGGGCAAGCGGAGGGGCGGGCATGCTGGGTTACGTCGTCTGGTCGAGTCTGTTCGCGATCCCGCCTCTGATCGCGTTGTCGCTTGTGTTTGAAGGTCGCACTGCGATTGCACAGGGCTTGTCTTCGGCGGACGCGACAACCTGGGCTGCCGTGCTCTACCAATCGTTCGGCAACACGTTACTCGGCTACGGCAGTTGGGCCTATCTGCTCGCGCGCCATCCGGCGGCCACCATTTCGCCGTTCGCACTTCTCGTGCCGGTAGTCGGCTTGGCGTCTTCGGCATTGTTGACCGGAGAGCCCTTGCAATCCTGGAAGCTCGCGGCCGCCGGTCTCGTATTGAGTGGGCTTGCGCTCAACCTTGTCTGGGCGTCGCTGGTGCGCTGGCAAGGGTCGCGCTAATCCTGACGGTCGCGTCCGGGAGTATGCCTTCGGTGAAGATAACGCACGCGGTCTATGGCGCGATTCCGCCCGAGCTCATCGCTGTCCGGTCGGACGCCATCCAGCTCTCGCCCTTCGTGCCTGGCGCGACCGCGCTGGAAGACATCGCCGATGCGAGCTTGGCTTCGATCGCAATCTTCGCGCCGCCTGGCACCCTGGAGCGTCGCTTCGTTCTCGCACACGCTCTTCGGGCGCTCGGTGCTGCCGGCGATTTCACGGCGCTGGCGCCGCGCAACCGCGGCGGCGCCCGCCTGCGTGGCGAGCTTGCGGAATTCGGCCTCGAAACGGAGGAGATCGCGAAATCTCATTTTCGCGTATGTGCCGGATCGCGGCCTGCCGCTCTCCCGAGTCTCGAATCGCCGATCGCTGCCGGAGGCCAGCAATTCGTCCCGGCCACTGGGCTATGGTCTCAGCCCGGAATTTTCAGCTGGGACCGGATCGATCCGGGTAGCCGTCTGCTCGTGGAACATCTGCCGAACCTCACCGGAAGCGGCGCCGATCTGGGCTGCGGCGCCGGCTTTCTTTCGCGGCATATCCTGGCGGCCCCCGGCGTGAAGGTGCTCGCGCTCGTGGACATCGACCGCCGCGCCATCGCTGCCGCACGCCGCAATGTCACGGACGAGCGCGCGAGCTTTCATTGGCTGGACGTGGCATTGCCGTTGCCCTTTCCGGGCGCTATCGATTTTGTCGTGACAAACCCGCCCTTTCACAGAGAAGGAAGCGAAGATCGCACGCTGGGGGTCGCCGTCGCGCGACGGGCAGCGCACCTTTTGAAGGCCGGCGGCGAGCTCTGGCTTGTGGCAAACCGGCATCTCTCCTATGCGCCGGCGCTGCACGACGACTTCGCGCAGGTCACGCTCGTGGCGCAAAGCAAAGAATTCCGTGTCTATCGCGCAGTCAGAGGGCGGTGAAGCAAACGGTTCGGAATCGAGTCGGGCAAAACGCGTCAGCCGGGCTCGTTCAATGACTCTCTCAAGATCGTCGGGAACTATTGCGATCTGGTCCGCGAAGCAGCTGCATTTCGTCGAGAACTGCGCTTTGGATTCGAATGTTTGGCGCGCTTTAACGTCCCCGACAAGAGATAGTCGCGCAACGCGACCGCTTGGTTGTGTTTCGCGTCGCGCGCGGAAAAGAGCAACGTCACAACGTCCGTCCTCGTAAGGTTGCGTAGTTTGGCGACTATCTCCGGCATTCTGTCGAGTTCTGCCCAATACCGTTTGCGGAACTCCGCCCACCGATCAGGTCTGTGGCCGAACCAGCGCCGCAATTCGGTACTTGGTCCGATTTCCTTGAGCCAAATTACGTTGTGAAGTTTTTCCTTCCGGATGCCGCGCGGCCATATCCGGTCGACTAGGGCGCGATGGCCGTCACCTCCGGCGTGCGGCTCATAGACTCGTTTGACCTTCAGCCTCGTCATCCAATACCTCTTGCGAGGCGATATCATTGCCAAAGGTAAGCTGTCGTCGACCCCATTCTTATTCTCTTTAGCGGTGCATCATCGAACTGATCGCTCGGCGATGCAGGGCACGAACTGGGTTTTGCCTATTGATGTAAATGCACTTCGCAAAAAAGAAAGACACTAAATCGCTGAATCTATTTGAAGAAACCTGGAGCGGGCGAGGCGAATCGAACGCCCGACCCTAACCTTGGCAAGTGTGCAGCCGGGTGTCTGACGACGTCCACCAACGGCTAACCACCATCTTAAGTCCTTGTGGAAATTGACTCTGTCTTCCATCATCGTCCGAAGGCGTCCAGGGGCAGCCGGTCGTTCCTGAGACCTTTTTGAGACCTAGAGCGACCACAACCCTATTTTTGGCGACCGCAACCGTGGAAGACGCGTCTAGCACCGTCCTGAGACCTGAGGCCCCGAAACGGCGCGCGCGTGCGCTCCTGACGGACGTGGCACTGCAGGCGTATATAAAGTCGCCGCCAGCTAGGCAAACCGACATCAAGGACCCCTCTGTCCCCGGTCTCTCGGCGCGCATCACCCCCAAGGGCCATGTCACTTGGAGCCTGCGCTTGCGGGTCGCCGGCGAGGGCGGACAGTCCTCGCGCGGCCGTCGCGTGAAGGGCCAGCAATATCGCCTGACACTGGGCAAGTACCCGACGGTGTCGATCAAAAAGGCCCGGGCCAAAGCCAGCGAGTATTTGCGCCAGGCAGAGGACGGCGCGCATCCTGTCCGAGCGCTCGAGAAGCAGGCCGTCGGCCGGCACGACACTGTCGAGAATCTCATCGACACATTCATTGCTGACTACGCGACCCCCAATCTGCGTAGCTGGAAGAATGCCCAATCAACTCTGAAGCGCCATGTCGTACCGGCCTGGGGAAAGCTCCCGGCAGACTCGATTGATGCTCGGGAAGCCGCGCGCCTTCTGAGCGACGTCGCGCGCGGACCGCTCCACGAAAAGACCGGTAAACGGATCCCACGCCCAGGCGCAGCTGGCGAAGTGCGCAAATGGGGCTCGCTGCTGTTCTCCTGGGCCGTGCGCAATGGGTTGGCGCAAGCGAACCCGTTCGAGAAGTCCAAGAATCCCGCAAAACTTAAGCCTCGCCAGCGGTTCCTGGATATGGCCGAAATACGCGCCGTCTGGCTTGCCGCGGCTTCTCTGGAGTATCCCTGGCGTGAGCTGATCCAGCTCTTGATCCTGACTGCCTGCCGCTTGCGTGAGATCGCGCATGCCCGCTGGTCTTGGATCGACGCAAAAGAGATGCGCGTTGTGATCCCGCCGGACGCGTACAAGACGGAGCGTCCGTTCCTGGTCGCACTGCCGCCGCAGGCGATCGAGATCCTCGCTATCATCAAGCGGTGGAATGAGGGCGACTGCGTGTTTTCGACCACGAACGGCAAAAGCCCCGTCTGGAGCGTGTCGCGCAAGATCGTCGATCGACTGCATGCACGGGCCGAGAAGAACCTCGGCCGCAAGATCGAGCATTTTGTGGTGCACGACTTCCGCCGCACCGTGCGCACGCATCTGTCGCGGCTCGGTGTCAGTGATGTGGTCGGTGAACTCGCTCTCGGGCATGCGCTGCGCGGCGTCAGCAAGACGTACAATGTCTACGACTTCGAGGCTGAGAAGCGCGAGGCGCTGGCGCGGTGGGCGAGCGAGGTGCTGCAAAGCTAGACCAACGCCCACCGGCATAAACCCGAAACCCGGCTGAGACACCCCCGGGGAGGGGGCACGTCCTTCTCACAATTGGCCCCGAATTTGAGCTCCAATATTTTGGGGTTTCGAATTTTGAGTCAGCGCACGTGTGTTAACGGTTCAGTAACGACGCTTCGCACTTCGACTTTGAAAAACGCCGATGTTGTGAGAGCGTTCACGCAATCGGTTCCATCTGCGCCCAGCGCGCGTTTTGAACCGACAGGCTCCCCGAGCATTGCCTCGGGAGCTCGGCAAAACCACCGAAGCCGGACGACCAGCGGGGGCCAGGACAGAATCCTGCCGCCACAGTCGTTGAGGAATTCGGTGGATACCATGAACCGCAACACACAAGCGCCCGACATCGTCGGGTGTGAAGACGCACGCCCACCTCTGCGTAGCCGCGATCTCCTTTCTGAAGGCCAGCCCGGTGGCCTTCAAACCCTTCCCGTCGCGCCGGTCCGGTTGATTTGCATGCAAGAAGTCGAACAGCTGACGTCGCTCAAGCGCAGCACCTTGTACGGACTGATGCGCGATGGCGGGTTCCCGCCGCAGGTAAAGATCACGACCCGCCGCAGCGCGTGGATTCTCGGCGAAGTCGTCTCCTGGATAGAACAGCGGCGCATGGGTGGCGTGCCATGAGCGATAGTTCAAACGTGTCCCTGTTTGACGGATTCGCCGCACCGCTGCGCGGCGAAGCGGCAGCGCACAAATTCTGCTCTCTGCTGGGTGACGGTGAAGCCTTCATCTTTGAGGGGTACTTCCCCAAATGCGATGCCCGACGCAAGGACGCGGCGGTCGCGACGCGACGCTTCCGGGGGACATTTGCGGCGGCGCTGCCCGCTCTGCGTGCCTGGCAAGACGATCGTCGGAGCGTGTACCTGCGCATCAATGAAGGCGGCTCGGTCAGGGACGACATCACCCGTGTGCGAGCGATTTCGATCGAGTTCGATGCAGCGGAACAACATCATCAACAACATCAAAGTCTTCCGGATGGCTGGCATCTCACACCGAGCCTCCTCGTGCGACGCGGGAACTCCCTACACGCACATTGGATTGTGGACGACTGTCCGGTCGAACGTTTCGAGGAGGTTCAGCAACGCCTGCAACGCCAATATCAATCCGACCCCAAGCCGATCGGGATCGAACGCATCTGGCGATGCCCCGGTTTTGCTCACCCGCTTTTTCCGGACCAGGAGGTCGAATTGCTTGTCCGCGACTGTGAGGACTGGGAGTCCTCGTACAAGCTTTCGGCGATCGAGGCCGGGTTGTCACCTCTCGCGCCGCCTGAGCCGGAATTGGTCGTGAGCGAGCCTTGGGGCGAACAAATCATCTCGGAGGCCGAATTCCGCGTCATCCTCAGTCACATTGATCCCACGTTTGCGGATGATTATCGCCAGTGGATCGGTCTCACCAAGACCATTCGCTTCGGCCAGGTTCCACTCGTCGACGCGGACAGTGTCGATTGGATCGGGCTGGTCGATGATTGGTGCAGCGGAAGGCTCTGGTGCGCGCGGACGGGAGATAAGGATTTTGTGGTCCCGACTTATGAGGGGTGCGAGCAGACCATCCAACATTGCGGTAGCAAGCCGCGCACGTCTGGCCACCGGTTTACTCTTGGTTCGTTCGTCCGGCGGGCCAAGGCGACAGGATATGCCGGTCCCGCACTCACCATCCTGAACGCCGCCGCTTCGTCACGGTCCGACTTCACGAGCTTTGTCCTCAGTTCGACGACCCAGCGCCCGCTCAAGAATTTCGAAAACACCCTGGTTGCAGTGAACCTGATGCCGGCGAAACCTGAGTTCAACGCGTTCACCCGTCAGGTGGTGTTCCGCGACGCCGAATTACCCTGGGGGGAGGAACTGGGCCGCGTGTTCGACGACAGCGTACAGCGAGCGATCCGCGCCTATTTCATTGCACACTTCGGTCTCGACGTCTCGAAGGACCACGTCATAGAGGCGGTTCAGACGCGGGCAGACTTCAACCAGTATCACCCGGTCAAGGAGTACTTTGCCAGTCTGGTGTGGGATGGTGTGAAACGCATAGATTCATGGTTGGTCGAAATGTGCGGTGCTGCCGATACGGCATTCACGCGCGCTGCGGGACGCAAATTCTTGGTGGGAGCAGTCGCCCGAATCATGTCGCCCGGCTGCAAGTTCGACCATGTTCTCGCTTTGGAAGGAACTCAAGGCATCGGCAAGAGCAGCGTGTTTAGGATACTCGCGTCTGATGACTATTTCACCGACTGCCTTCCGACCGACGTGACCAAGGTGGATACGATCCAGGCCCTTCAAGGCAAATGGATCATCGAAATGCCGGAACTCGAAGGGCTCTCGCGCGGTGAGGTTTCGGCGGTGAAGGCCTTTGTGACACGTCAGGTGGATCGCGGACGCTTTGCCTACGGACGGCTGACTGGCGATTATCCGAGGCAGTGTGTGTTTGGCGCGACGACCAACGAGTCAGGCTATCTGCGTGATCAGACAGGCGGCCGCCGCTTCTGGCCGGTCAAGGTGGCCACGATTGATCTGGAACGGTTGTGTCGCGTCCGCGACCAGATTTGGGCTGAGGCTTTCGTCGCTTTTTCGCGAGGTGAGGTTCTCGAGCTCCCGCCAGAGGCTGCGGGTGAGGCACTGATCGCGCAAGAAGGCAGCTTCACCGCCCACCCTTGGGAGGAATCCATACGACACTTTGTGGCCGAGAAGAGTCTGACCCGTGTTCACTCGTCGACGTTGCTCACAGGGGCGCTCGGCCTCCTACCAGCCTCGCAGACGTCTACGCACGCCCGGACCGTGCGTAACATCATGGAAAAACGCCTGGACTGGACTTACAAGAAATCAATCCGGATCGGCACCCGAGTTAACTCCGGATATGAACGAGTGCAAGAGCTCGAAGATTGGGAGATTGCGGCCATGCAACGAGAGGACGGCTAATGACCGAATAGGCGCCAGGACTGTTTCGAAGCCGCACTTGGTCCCAGCCTCGTCGGACGGGCGCAGCGGTTCCTTCGGGGGCAGGAACCGCCGTCGATGGGCGAGCAGCGTAGGCGTTGTAGCCAGTGTTGATGTCCATCGTCCGAGGTCAGTTCAGGTCCAGTCGATAGCGCCTGCTTTTCTGCCACTTCCTCTGTTCGCAACACTACATCTCCTACAAGACTACAGAGCGTCGGTTTTCGGCAGATTTTTCTTGTGACGCTGGTCGAGCTTCAGGCCATGCCGCTCGAGTAGTCATGCCATGTTCTTCGCCGCGGGCCTAAGCTCAGCTCAAAAAGTCACGTATGAAGTGTCCGAAATTGCTCAACGGGATTCCGCGTTTAGCATCATCAGGTGCTCGGCCTGCCACAAATCAACTATCTAAAGAAAAAGTCGGGCCCGCGACTGTCCCACTCATTTGTAGGTTCCGACCGGATCGGGGACGCAGCGATTTCGCCGGGTTTCGAATGCCAAGCTGATACCTGACGGCCACAACAAGCCGACATCCGGGCATTGCCAGACATGCGCGCCCAAAACTCGGAAAAACGCCTAACCGTCCAGGGGCCATCCACGGACCGGCGGGCGGATTGCCACCTACCCGTGCATCTCTCTGAGCGGTATTTCGCAGTCTAAATTGTAAGAGTCGCCGGCCCGCCAATAGGCAGCGGATCGCAGTTCCTTGCATCCCGGGTTTGCATGCCGACATCCGCCGGTCGCGTCGCGCGCCCAGGCGGCGGAACGTCTCGGCGCGAACTCGATGACTGGTTCATCCGGCAGGTGCTTCTCTGCCGACCAGCGATGGCTTCCACGAACATCAATGCCAAACCCGCATTGCGATCGGATCACTTCGTGAGGGCGCAGATTACGAAGCGCGCCCCAGCTATGGATGTTTGCTTGCTCTTCTCAAGTAAATACTCGCCGAGCTGTCCATCACTAGCGACCATCAAGCCTCATAACCCAATTGGGCGGCATGCCCTAGGTCTCTCGCTCGGTGGCTGACGCACAGTCTACTTGCGCGGCCCCTGATCGAGAGCGATTGCCGCTAGCAAGAGCGCCTTGTATTCGGAAAACGCGCGCGGAATGTCGATTCGACTTGGATTGATGAGCCACTGATAAACCGTCCCAAATACGAAGGAGGAGTACTGTATTGCAACTTGTGCTGGCACGGCGTCCGGCCTGACAGAGCCGTCAACGATCGCCTCCGCAATCCATTTTTCGACCGGCCGGCGTTGTGCATCCAAGAGAGACGCGAGAGGCACACGAACAACCTTGCTGCCACCGAGCGCGTCATACCACAGTATATACAAGGCCTTCAGATGGGCCGGCTGCGTTGCAATAAAGTCTTCTGCGGCACGCATTGCTGCGTTGAAGGCGTCGAGGCCCGTTTTGTCGGCGACGAACGAGTGAATCTCATTCGACCACTGCTGGCTCACGAAGTTCAATAAGTCCCGCAGCAAAGCTTCCTTTGATCCAAAGCGATTGCTCGCGAGGCCGCGGCTGTATCCTGCGAGCTCGCCGATCTCGCGCAGCGTCGTATTTGTGACGCCCTGTGTGCTAATGAGTTCGCACGCGGCCTCGAACATCCGCCGATCTGACAGCGCCGTTCGCTCGGCCTGAGTCAGTTTCCGCTTGAGGCTCGAAAGGTTCGCTGCCGAACGCTTGGAGCCGGCCTTACTCGAAAAGGTCGTGCTTAGGCGCACTCGATCAATCTCCGTTTGTGCCACACGCCCTCTACTACTTCGTCTGCCATCCAAGACATACCAAAAAATAGCTTCACTTGTTCCTGACAAGCAAGTAGTTTATGTGTCAGTACGCCGATGGGGGACAAACTCGGCGCGAGAGGGAGGACCAAAAATGAGCAATTTGACCAAGAAGACGCGTGCGAGGGGTGTTCGCCTGCTTTCTTCGAGCGCCATAGCGGCGGCGATCATCGCGACCGGACAAGCAAAGGCGGCCGACCCCGATGCCGCGCCGCCTGCCGGTTCGTCAGCACCGGCTCCGAGCGCCTCGCCAAGCGGGGACAAAATCGAAATGATTGTCGTGACGGCAAGAAGGCGCGCGGAGCAATCGCAGGACGTGCCGGAGGCGATCACCGCCTTTAGCCAAGACGACATTCGAAACATGAATCTCGTAAGTCCTTTCGATCTCAGCCACCAGGTTCCCAGCCTGTCGGTCTCGAACAGCAACGCGAGCAGAAACGCGCCCGTCTATTATATTCGCGGCCAGGGCCAGGCTCTCGCGAATACCGAAGGCGGCGTCGTTTCATATTTCGATGAGGTGCCGACACTGACATCGGGCCCGGGCCTCCTCTTCGATTTGGAGAACATTCAGGTCCTAAAAGGGCCGCAAGGAACGCTCTTCGGTCGAAACACCACCGGGGGCGCCGTTCTGTTCCAGCCGCAGCGGCCACAAGACCAGTTTGGAGGCTATTTGGATGTCGATCTCGGCGACTACAATCTCCGCAGAGTCGAGGGCGCCGTCAACGTGCCGGTCGTCGACAACACGCTGCTCGCAAGATTTTCCTTCGACATAAACTCGCGGGATGGCTTTACAAAGGATCTCACGAACAACGTCGATCTCGACGACACGAACTACGGATCGTATCGGTTCTCCCTGCAATATCAGCCCAACGACCAATTCCAGAATTATCTGGACGTCTTTTACGAAAACAGCGACACGAACGGGACGTCGGTCATCCTCAATGCGCTAAAGCCCGGAGGACTGGCGCTCACGCTCTTTCCGGCGCTGGCAGCTGACCTTGCAACTCAAAATGCGCTCGGAATTCGAAAGGTCGATAATACGGTCGGCCCGGAGTACGACCGCTACACAAATCTTGGTGCGACCGACATCATCACTTACGCGATTAACGATGGGCTCACCATCAAGACGATACTCGGCTACCGTGCCTATGAAGAGAGACAGGCGATCGATGATGACGGCACGCCGGCGGTTCTCGTCGGGTATCCAGCCGCCCTTCAGTACAAAGCCGGCGGCGCAGGCCCCCCCTCGCAGGAGCAGTTCTCCGGGGAATTCCAGCTCCAAGGCAATTCGTTCGATGATCAGTTGAAATGGATTGGCGGTCTCTACGCAGAGCGCCGCGATCCGTGGCCGAACGGCGATACGCTCCTCGTGCAGGACATTCTGACGACGGTTCCAACTTTCAATGCCCAGCGCCGGTTCGACAACAGTTATGCGGTGTACGGAGAAGGCACGTTCGATGCGTCTCGCTGGATCAATGGGCTTGCGATAACCGCCGGCGTTCGTTTCACCTGGGACAAACGCACCTTCACAAGCGGCACGACGCATGGCGTTCAGCCTACGCCCGCACAATTGACCACAAACAGTGCCAACTTCAGCGCGCCGACCTGGAACGTCAATGTGTCCTACAAAGTCGACGACGGGATCATGGCGTATGCAGCGGCCCGCAGGGGCTACAAGACGGGCGGCTTCAACACACCCAACGCCGTCTCCGACACATTCCAGCCCGAATATCTGACGGACTTCGAAATTGGCCTGAAGACCGAGCACAATTTTGACTGGGGCGCCCTGCGATTCAATGTCGATGGCTACTCCGACCAATATAGCAATGTTCAGGTCAACCAGAATGTGGCGACCCCGCCGCCTGCTCCCACGTTTGTCATGATCGTGACGAACGCCGCGGGCGCCAGAATTAATGGCCTAGAGGCCGAAGCCGACATGGTGTCGGGGGGACTTGAGCTATCGGGCTTCTACTCCTACACGGACTCTTGGTACACCCGATACATCAGTCCGATATCCTCGGGCGGCGTCACGAATTTCACGGGCCTGCCGCTCGCGATCACGCCAAAGAACAAAGTCGGGGTGTCGCTCTCTTACGGCTATCCCCTGAGCGGCGACGAAGAGCGACTCGTGGGGCGCGTGAATTATACATACCAATCGTCTGAGCAGTTCCGAACGACCGAACAAGCTGACCCGTTCAATACTGCCCCCGGATACGGTTTGCTGAACTTGAGGGTCGATTGGGAACACTTCCTCAGTCATCCGCTGACGGCGTCCCTTTTCATGACGAATGCGACCGATCAAAAATACATCGTCTATCGGGTCGGCCCCTACAACGAGTTGGGATACAGCGGTAGCCTATACGGCGAGCCGCGGATGTTTGGCGTTGAGCTCAGATATGACTTCAGCGAGGAGGCGGGAGATGGCGGATCCCTTCATCATTAGCGTTGAGGATCGCACGGACGTTATGGCGGATCCCGGAACGGGCATCGCGATAATACCCGGCATCGGAGAATTTCCGCTCAAGCTCAAGGGGAATCTGGACGGCGAAACGCGATACCTTGGGCGCGGCGGCGCTGCCGACGCGTCAGGGCCATGGGTTTACTGGAACCGCTTCAGAAAGGGTTCCGTCATCAAGTACCACAGCCACAACGCTAACCGGATCGAATATCTGCTGGGGGGCAAGATCGAGTTTCGCCAACCTGGGAAAGAACCGCGCGTGTTCGGCGCAGGCAATATGACCTATGTCGAAGCCGGGACCGTCTACGGCTTCGAGGTGCTCGAAGACGTCACCATCCTTCTCGTCTACGACAAGGCCCCTGGCTACTCGATGCTCTGAGCCGCCAGGTTCGGCGAGCCTGGTCCTCAGCGTGTGCGACCGTGCCAGTCCGGCAGGCGTCCTTGAGAAGCAGCGCGGAATCGTTGTCGGTCGGAGCGACAGCGATCTTTCTACGGCATGAAAATGAACCGCACCCAAGCACCCAAGGCGCGCTGAGGATGTCGTGATCGTCGCGGCGGACTAGGTGTTCGGGACGCTTGCAAAACGGGGATTGTTTTTCCTTACCGTCTCCGCCACGCCATTCATATCGACCAGAGCGCCATGGAGAGAAATATTGTGGGCATGGCAGAGCTGGTGCAGCGCAAATGACGCGTTCTGTGCGGCGAGCCTGCCTTGGACATCCTGAGCGCCGTTGACCGCCTCCTTGATCATGCGCAGCGCGAAGCTCGGCTTCGCCGCGATCCGCAAGGCCAAATCCAGAGTGAAACGCTCCAGATCTGCGCGCGCGACGACATGATTGACCATGCCGAGCGCCTTGGCGTCTGCCGCGGAAATGTAGTCGGCTGTGAACAGCATTTCTTTTGCTTTTCGAACGCCCAGCTCCCACGGATGGTTGAAGAACTCGACACCGCATACCCCCATCGCGCCCGTGTTGTCCTGGAACTTGGCGTCGTCCGAGGCAATGATAATATCGCACGGCCAAACGAGCATCAGACCGCCTGCAATGACCCGGCCGTGGACTTGGGCAATGGTCGGCTTTGGAATGCTGCGCCAACGCTCGCAGAAGCCGATATAGACCTCCTTTTCCATCGCCATGCGTCCTTCGGCGCCTGCGCTTTCGTAGCCACCCCACACGCCTACCGGGCCGCGATCGCGAAGGGTATCGAGCTGTTGCGTGTCTTTGAGGTCGTGGCCGGCCGAGAAGTCGGGCCCTTCCGCGGCCAAGATGATGACGGAGGTGCTGTCGTCGTGCGCGGCGTCCGAAAAGGCGTCATTCAGTTCATACAAGAGCTGATAGCTCTGCGCATTGCGCTGCTTGGGGCGGTTAAGCAGGATCTTTGTGACTTTTGGCGCGGGTTTCGAGACTTCGATGAACTCTGCATTCCGTTGCGCACTCATGTGATGGTCTCCTAGCTGTCTGGCCGGCTCGCAAGGGCACGACTCCGCACCCAAGGGTGGCGCGGAACACCGTGGAAGATACTTGTTCGTGCATAGCAAATAAGATACGCTGCCGCCAGGGTCAATGATCCCACCTGCCGGGCGAAGGAGTCGATCATGTCCGACGTGTTTCTCGCTAACTCGGCAGATCGCGGCGACGTCATGAAGGACAGGGGCGACGGCATCGCCAACATCCCCGGCATTGGTGAGTATAGGCTGTCGCGCAAGGGAAATCTCCAGGGCATCACGCGGTACCTGGGACGGGGCGAGGGGCTAGATGCCAGCGGTCCTTGGGTCTACCTCAATGAGTTCGAGAAGGGTTCGGTTATCAAATTTCATCAGCACAATGCCGCGCGCATTGAGTTCATCATCGAAGGCGAGATCGAGTGGCGCGAACCAGGCAAGACACCTCAAAGGTTCGGTGCCAATCACATGAGCTACGTCGATGCGGGAACGGTCTACGGCTATGAAGTGCTCGAAGACGTCAAAATCCTTCTCGTCTTTAATGCTGCTCCAACGCTCTCGTCGCTTTGAAGCAAGGTCGCCGCAGGCGTGCGAAAAGTAAAAAGGGAACGTGAAGAATGGGCGACAAATTCGACTTGGTGATACGGGGGGGAACGATCGTCGACGGCTCCGGCAGCCAACCCTTCAGGGCGGACCTGGCCGTTGCCAATGGAACCATCGCAGAGATCGGCATCGTCACCAAGACCGGGCGCACCGAGATCGATGCCCGCGGCCGGCTTGTGACGCCAGGTTTCGTCGATCTGCATACGCATTTCGACGGGCAAGCCATATGGTCCGACAGGTTCATGCCATCGTCGTTGCATGGCGCGACGACCGTCGTCATGGGCAATTGCGGTGTTGGATTTGCGCCATGCCGGCCCAACGATCACGACCGCCTCGTCAGCCTGATGGAAGGGGTCGAAGATATTCCGGAAATCGTAATGACGACCGGTCTGACATGGGATTGGGAGACGTTCCCGCAATATCTTGATGCCGTCGCGAGCCAGCCTCACGACATCGACGTCGCCGCCTATATCCCGCATTCGCCGATCCGGGTCTACGTCATGGGCGAACGCGGTCTCAACCGCGAACCCGCGACCACCGACGATATAGAGGCGATGAAGGCCCTGGTTCGCGAAGCCCTCACTGTGGGGGCGCTGGGATTTGCGACCTCGAGAACGACGTTTCATCGCACCAGCGAAGGCCACCATATTCCGAGCTTCGACACGGCCGAACGCGAGCTTCAAGGTATCGCCTCGGTGCTCGCCGAAAGAAAAGCAGGCGTCATTCAGATGGTTCCGATCGCCTCCCATCGAGACGGATGGCGCGAGGAACTGGACATGCTGGTCCGTCTGGCCGAGACCTCGGGCCGTCCGCTGACATTTACCTTCGCCCAGCACAACGAAGATCCCGAGGAGTGGCGGTCCACGCTCGCCTTCATCCAGAAGGCGAACGAGACGCTCGGCCTGCAGATCAGCATGCAGATGCTTCCCCGCCCCGTCGGCGTTATTTTGGGATTTTACACGACGTTCAATCCGTTCATGGATTGCCCATCATTCGCTCCGCTCAAAGACCTCCCGGTCCAAGAGCGTGTCGCGGCGTTGCAGGCGCCCGAGCTCCGCAACCGTCTCATTCGCGAGCGTCCTCTTGCCGGCGTGCCGACCCATGCGCTCGCGCGACAATTCGATCGCATGTTCCCGCTCGACGATCCGCCAGACTATGAGCCGTCGCTGGAAACCAGCGTCGGCGCTATCGCCGCTCGCAAGGGCGTGTCTCCTGAAGAGGTCGCATATGATTTGCTCTTGGAGGGCGAAGGACGCCGCTTCCTCTATGTGGCGATGGCGAACTATGCGGACGGCAATCTCGAATTTCTCCAGCGCATGATCGGCCAAGACACAACAGTGCTCGCGCTTGGTGACGCCGGCGCGCATTACGGCGTCGTCTGCGATGCGAGTTATTCCACTTATGCGCTCACCCATTGGTCGCGGGATCGCTACAAGGGGCGCTTCCCGGTCGAGATGATCATAAGGAAGCTCACGCAAGTGCCGGCGGCTTTCGCGGGATTGAACGACCGCGGCGTACTCAAGAAAGGATATAAGGCCGATATCAACGTCATCGACTACGATGCTTTGAGACTGCACAAGCCTTATCTGGTCCGAGATATGCCGGGTAATGGGCAGCGCCTCATTCAGCGCGCCGACGGATACGCCGCGACGATCGTCAGTGGCGTACCGGTGTATCTTGAGGGGATACCGACCGGCATGCTTCCGGGCAAGCTCGTACGGGGCCCGCAATCTGCCAAGAGCAACGCATAGGAGGGCGCTGTTTGCGCGATGAACTCGGCGTTGGCGTCGTGAGCTCGACAGAGCGATTTCTCGGTTGGCGGATAGCGGCGATCGGCGCTTTGTCGATGAACTGCACGATCGGGCTCGCATGGGGATCCTATGGGGCGATTCTCGTTCAGGTGCAGCACGAGTTCGCCACAAGCCGGGCTCTCGCATCAGCAGTGCTGGGGCTCGAGACTCTCGCCATTGCCGCTTTGAGCCCCCTGGTTGGAGCAATGCTGAACCGGGTCTCGATACGCATCGCGATGATGGTAGGCGCGACCCTCAACGTCGTCGGCTACTTGGCCGTAAGCCTCGTTCATTCGATCTGGCCAGCCCTTTTTATCTTCAGCTTTATCGTCGGACCGGGAATGTGCCTCCTCACCATGGTGCCTGTGAACACGCTCGTGACGCGCTGGTTTGAGAGGGATCGCGGCAGGATCTTGGGCCTGGTTCACATGCCCATATTTCTTATGTTGGGCGCGCCGATCTCCGCCTTTGTAGCGTCATCATATGGGCCGCGCGGCGTCTTTCTGATGCTCGCCTGCGTGTTCGCTTGTCTCGTGCCGGTATTTTTGCTCGTCGTTGATCGGCCGGAAATGGTCGGGCAACGACCTTTGGCCGCCGGTAAGCGCGACGATGCCCCGCTATCCGACCTGAAATCGGTAACCGAGATTCCACTGGCCGGGATCCTTTGGAGCGCCGATTTCTGGCTGTTGAGCCTTGGCGCGGCGGTCCTGTCGGCAGGCTCGGCTGCGTTCACCGGGCATATCGTCGCCAACGGCATCGCACTGGGACTGTCTTTGCAGACAGCTTCCTTCCTGCTGACCGCCTATGGTGCGGGGACAATCTGCGGCTCGCTGATACTTGGCTGGCTGTCAGATCGCGTGGGATCGATACGGCTTCTGATCGTCCTTGGTATCGTGCAAGCTGGTACTTGGTGGCTCCTCTCAGCTCTATCCCATTTCAATCCGTTGATTGCGGCTTCCTTTGTCATCGGAACCGGAACGGGCGCGATCATACCGCTTCACAGTGTGACCCTTGCACGGATCTTTGGCCAGGCAAGCTTCAGCAAGGCTTTGGGTTGGAGCTATCTCGTAAAAATGCCGTTCACCTTTGCAGCGGCGCCTCTTGCTGGCGCCGTCTTTGACGCTACGGGCTCATACCGGCTCGGCATTGACGCACAAGCCTGTCTGTACGGGTTCGCGGCTTTGTTGTTTGCGTTTTTGCTAATAAGGCCGCAGGCCCTCGCGAAGGCGGAGATCGGCCGGGAGGGACTTGAGATCCACTAGTCGAGGAGTTTGCAGAATGCCAATCGGATTGGTTGTTACGATTGAAGTGTCGCCCGGGCAGAACGATGCGTTCGAGTCCATCGTGCGGGAGCTCATGAACGCCGTCAGAACAAATGAGCCCGGAAACATATTCTACCAATTTTGCAAGTCGCGCACCGAAGAGAACGTCTATGTCGTCATGGAGTGCTACAAAGATGAAGCCGCTCGTGAGAGCCATATGAATTCGGGCCACATGAAAGCGTTCGGCCCTAAGCTTCGACCACTCATGCGCTCGCCATCACGTGTGCAATATTTCGACGCAGTTTGATGCGCCGCTTGGCCTCAAAAGCGGTCGAGAGCCGAGAAAACGGCGTGTGCAAGTCCAAAGCCGAGATTCTCATGAAAAAGGCGCTTAAGCTCATGTGTCAGCAGAATGCGTGCATAGCGACGGGCAAGGGGCGGGCGCGCAGCAATTTCCCGAGCAACTTCCCAAGCGCGTGTTAGCAGCCGGTCGTGAGGTACCACTTCGCCGACAATCCCGAGATCTTGCGCTTGCTTCGCATCGAGAATCTGCCCGGTGAGCAGGAAATAGCGACCGCGATTGGGCCCCAGAAGTGCCGGCCAAACAATTTGCACGCCATCTCCTGGAACGCGACCGGCGAGAAAATGGCCTGAGTCCTGAAATGACGAACGCTCGGATGCAATCACGATATCGGAGAGAACGGGAATTTCGGCGTGCATGTGAGCAGGTCCGTTAACGGCCCCGATGATCGGGATTTCGATGCTCAGCAGGCTCGTGAGCAGCCTTTTGGCGTCGGAGTAGATCAGATCAAACGTCCCAGTTCCCACTTCACCGAAGCTTTTGCCGTCAAACTCCGTACAGAATACGTCTCCGGTGCCGACGATTATCGCTACCTTGTTTTCGCGGTCCGTGGCGACGTCTGCAAAGCAATAGCCGAGCTCCTCATGGACGAGTGAGCCCCATATAAGCGGGCCGTCATCCGTGTGGAGCCGCATCTCGAGGATGCCGTCCTCGCGTCGCATCGCGATGTGCTTATATTTGCCGCGATAGCTGTCAAATTTCGGCGCCACCTGAGCCTGAAGCATGAGATGAATCCTCTACCAAATGTGGCCCATACTTTTTAGCCGCAAGCAAGTGAGAAGGTCAAACAAATATACTAAGCCTTTTCTGGCTCCTGCAACCCAGCCACGTGACCTAGCTCCCGGTACGGGCTTTGAGAGATTTTCTCGTAAAGGAATGAAAAACTTATTTGAGGCAAGCAAGCAAGTTGACAGCCTGGCACGATTTCGAGACTATCGAGCGACCGCGATTGACCGACGGTGGCGCCCGCTGGGCGCCATGAAGCGCCTGACATCCATGTCGTGGGAGCGACCAATGGCGATATTGGACTATGCCGATCCGCAGAAATTGAACGGCAGATACCTCGAAATCTACGAGGAATTGCCGACGAAGCCTCGTTTGAACATCGGCAAGATGTGGGCCAACGCGCCCCATCTCTACGTGTCTGGGCAGCCGCTCGTTCGCGCCATCCTCCATGACGGCAAGCTAGAGCACGACCTGCGCGAGCTTATGATTTTGACCATCGCGCGCATCGAAGGCGGCCTCTATGTCTTTGTTCAACACATCGCATGGGCGCTTCGTGTGGGATGCAGCCAGGCGAAAATTGCAGCAGTCGAAAAAGGCGAATTCAGCAGCGATCTTTTTAGCGAACGCGAAGCCATGGCACTGCGCGTCGCCGAAGAGGTCATAAGAGAGGTCCGCGTTAGCGAGGCGACGATGCTCGCAGCAAAAGCTTTGTTCACCGATCTCGAACTTGTCGAAATGATATTCACCACGGGTTTCTACATGATGATGATCCGCCTGTCGGAATCCACGCGCGTCGACATCGATGCACCGGAAGGTATCGAGGTGCCGAAGAGCTTCAGTCGCTTAACCTGAAGCTGCGCTTTCGTTTCCAGACCGAAAAGACTCGGAAATGCCCAAAGAAAACTCGGCCGCCCGATGAATTTCGCCCTCGATGAGACGCAGATCGCCGTTCGAGATGCGATCGAACGGCTTTTTGGAGATTTGCATCGCCGCACGGCCTCGGCCGAAATCGCGTGGAATGCTCTCGCAGGCGGAGGATGGCTATCGTTCCCCTTGCCTGAGAATTGTGGCGGAACCGGCGTAACCCTGTTCGACATCGGGATGCTCATGCGAGCTGCCGGGCGCAATGCCCTGATCACCCCTTTCTTTTCGAGCTCGGTGTCCGGTTCGCTCTTGGTTCGGCAATTGCCAAATTCCGCGTTTGCCGCGAGCGTGATGGCAGACACGGCCGCAGGGTCGGTCAGGGTCGCCTTTGCCCATCAGGAAGGCGCCGATTACGATCCGGCACGCCTCACGACAACCGCTTGCCAGAAGGATGGCAAGTGGGTCGTCTCCGGCGCGAAACAATTGAGCCTTGGTGCCGATGACGCCGACTGGCTGTTTGTGTCGGCCAGGACGCCCGAGGGCACCGGTGTCTTTCTTCTCGAAAAAGCGCGCGACGGTGTCGAGCTTAGCCGGGTAAGAACGCTGCGCGGCGAAGACGCGGCCGACATCATCATGCGAAGCGTCGCGCTTGACCCCGCGCGGTGCCTAGGGTGCGGTAGCGACGTTGGTGCCGCGTTGAGCAAGACCGTCGATGAGCTCGTTCTTTGCCTCTGTTGGGAGGCCGTCGGTGCGATGGAGGACCTCCTTCAACAGACGATCGGTTATGTGAAGTTGCGTGAGCAGTTCGGAAAGCCGCTCGCCTCTTTCCAGACCGTCCAGCACCGCATCGCCGAAATGGCGGTGCGCTGCGAAGAGGCGCACTCAATGACCGAGCTTGCGACGCTTCGTGCGCAGGAGACGGGCCAACGCAGGTCGGTTTCGGCCGCCAAGGTACAAGTGGCGCGCAACGCCAAATATGTTGCTGAGGCGGCCGTCCAGCTTCACGGTGCCGTCGGATTCGCGCAGGAGTTGGCGGTATCGCGGTACTTCCATCTGCTGACGTCTTTCCAGCACTTGTACGGCACGGTCGAAAACCACCTGCTCGCCTATGCCGACGCGACCTTGCCGTCCAGAAGACACTTGACGAGCGCCGTCCTGTCCTAGCGCGAGGGGGACGTCATGGATGTGAAATTGAACGCCACGGACGGCGCGTTCCGCGAGGAGGTGCGCGCGTTTCTGCGGGAGAACTTGACCGCGGAGCTGCGCGACAGCCAACTCTACTCGGTCGGGATCTACACGCCGCCGTCCATATGGCTGACTTGGTACCGAAAGCTGGCCGCGCGCGGCTGGGCCGCGCCGCTTTGGCCGAAAGAATTCGGCGGCACGGGCTGGACGCCTATCCAGCGCTTTATCTTTGACCTTGAGTGTGCGGATGCTGGCTCACCCGTTGTGTATCCCATGGGTGTGCGGCTACTCGGTCCAGTACTCATCAAGTTCGGGAGCGAACGGCAGAAGGCGGCGTTTCTGCCGAAGATCCTGAGTGGCGAGCACTATTGGTGTCAGGGATATTCTGAGCCCAATGCCGGCTCCGATCTCACTTCATTGAAAACCTCGGCGAAGCTCAACGGCGATGAATATGTCGTGAACGGCAGCAAGATTTGGACGACGCACGCCCACTATGCGAACTGGATCTTTATGCTTGTTCGGACGAGCACAACGGGCAAACGCAGCGGCGGCATAACATTTTTGATGGTGGATTTGAGTTCTCCCGGAATCTCGATACGCCCTATCCTTTCTTTGAACGGCGAGCGCGATCTCAATCAGGTTTTTTTCGAAGACGTCGTGGTTCCGGTCGGCAATCGCGTTGGCGACGAGAATCGCGGCTGGGAGTACGCGCGATCCCTCTTGGAATTCGAGCGCGGCGCCGCATTCTATGCCCCGCGAATGCGAGCTGCGCTCGCCAGAATCCAAGCGGTCGCGGATTCGTTCGCGGCAGCAGGCCGCGACCCTCTCAACAATCCGCTTATTCGGCTTCGTCTGGCGGAGGTGTCGCTCGAAATCGATGCACTTGAAATCTTGGAATTTCGAGCGCTCGCGAGTATTGCAGGGGAGGGCCAAGTAGGCCTTATATCTTCAGTGTTGAAGCTGCAGGTCAGTCGTACGAAGCAGCGGATCGCCGAGTTTGGCGTCTCTTTACTCGGCTCAGACGCGCTGCGTTGGACTTTGCCCGCCGACAGCGGAAGCATGGCGAGTACGCGATCGTTGCAGGACACGCTGCTGCCGGACTATCTCGGAAGCCGTGCTGTCACCATATATGGCGGTGCAACTGAGATCCAACTCGGACTTATTGCGAAAAGCTTGGGCCTATGACCTCGTGAACGACCGCGTCATCAGCTCTTCGCGGTAGCCGAACTCGGCGTCTGGGAATCGTCAAAAATTTGCAATTCCGATTGCCACTCCTTGCGTTGGCGTAGCGCGCGGGAGGTAGGCCGATCGTTGGCTCCCGGGCTGGCTGGCGTTTCCACTCAGGGGTTGCGGGGTTGGTGTGTCCAGCCTGGCTGCTTCCGGGGCGAAGAAGCTGCTTCGCCGGAAGGGAGCGGAGGGCCGGGGCCCCGCAGTCTCCGCCGCCCGGCCTTCCTCTGATTCGGTTCCACTCAGACAGAAAATTGCTGCGCAAGCGCTTGAAAGGTACGTGCACCGTTCCTACATCGCGATGGCGCGGCATTTTTCGCTGCTTGTGCGAGCGAGGAACATTCGAAATGACTGGTAAAAGCAAGGATCAGCTTTACATCGAGCGCCGCGATAGCGGTGATTATGCCGTCCGGCGCGGCGGGGCGGATCGCGCCAGCGCCGTCGAGCAGACGCAGAGAGAGGCGATCGACCGAGCGCGCCAGATCGCGCCGAACGCGCCCGTGCATGTCGAACGCGTCCGCAACACCGACGTTGGTGGCCGCGACAAGTGGCGGAAGCCGTAGGACGTTTGGCTAACGCGGCCGAGAGCACGCTTTGAGAGGGCGTCAGCTTTGTGTGCGGTCTTTGTCGAGATAGTATCGATTCATGAACATGACCGAAGACTATCGCGGGTTCGTTATCTCCTGGCAGGAACCGCCGCGGACCAGCGCAGCTTGGACCGCCAACGTGGCGTCCGAGGAGCCGGATCTATACGCGCTGATGGGTGGCCGAGGCGCAAAAGTCATCGACGGTCAAACGCGTGGAGACATGATCGCCGCGTCCAAGAAGTACGTCGATGGCTTGCTCGGTTGAATTTTACGGCGGAATTGCCGCGAGAGAGATAAAGTGAGCAGGGTCACAATTTATCGGTTCAGCCTCTACGACATCCAAGCTGACGGGATGCACAGGTCGCGCCGTTGGGCTACCCGCGAAGCCATCGACAGTGTACATGGCGAGGTGTTGGAGGAAACTGCGACCGAAGTTGACGCGGCGGTGGTCAACACGGGCATCCAAGGCATGACCGAAAGGGGTTTTGATCCTCATCGGCGCACGGGTTTCCAGCGGGTCGTAACGATCTAGCGGATACCGTACCAAAAGAGCACCGATGCCGACCAACGCCTTCATCTCCTATTCGCACGCAGACGAAAGGGTCTTAGACCGCCTGCACAAGCATCTTGCGATGCTGCAGAGGGACGGCGATCTCAGCGCTTGGTCGGATCACAAGCTTCTCCCTGGAGCGAAATTTGGTTCCGAGATCAGCGCGGTTCTCGAGGCAAGTGGGCTCTTTCTGGCGCTGGTGAGCCCCGATTACCTTGCATCAAATTATTGCTACGAAAAAGAATTTGAGTGCGCGCTGCGAATGGCGGATGCGGGCAAGATTCGGATCGTCCCAATTGTCATTGAACCGTGCGACTGGCAGGCATCGCCACTCGGTCAATTTGTTGCGCTCCCAAAAGACGGGAAGCCAGTTTCGGAGTGGACCAACCAGAATAACGCCTTCTTGGACGTCGTCACCGGCCTGCGGCGGCTCTTAGCGACTCCATCGATCGAAGGGGAACGATCGGGCGGCACGCCGGCACGACGTCCGCGCATCAAGCAGGATTTCGACGCAATTCAAAAAAGCGAATTTGCGGATCAGGCATACGAGGTCATCATGAGCTACTTCCAAGCGTCGTGCAGCGAGCTGAATGACATCGCAGATACGAATCTCAAGGCCAAATTTGAGCAAATGAGCAACACCGCGTTCACCTGCACCGTCGTTAATCGAGCGAAACGGAGCGGCGGCGAAGCACATATCACCGTCAAAAACTCAAAACAGTCGGGTCATTTTGGTGATATCAACTTCGTGTACCAACGCCATGCCGCGGACAACAACTCGAACGGCTCAATCCGCGTAGGAGCGGATGACTACGAACTCCATCTAACGTTGGATAGCTTCGGCAATTCCAGAAAAGGAGAGGCGAAGTCGACTCCCCTGCAGGCGGCGAGCCTGCTCTGGCTCGACTTTGTCAAACAAGCTGGCGTCGAATATGAGTGATGTGGCGCGTTCGAATTATTTGCAGTCCGTCCGCGAGGTCATATGAGCCGGAGAAAGATCCTGAGACTGGGGCAGCAATGGCCCGACCCGGTGGCGGACAACAAATACTGGATCGGCGCAGATCCTATGGCATCCGGAATTCAACATGGTGACGGCTGGCTCGTTCTCGGGCGTGAGTGCAGTTCGTTAGACGACATCGAACGTGTGGCGGCTGAAATCAGGTCTGACTTAGACGCGGTTCTTGCCGAGGCTCGGGCCAAACTCGCCACGCGAGAATAGACATAGCAACGACCTTTTGGTCACTACTCAAATCATGATTTTCTCGATTTCATCGAATGTGATGCCCTCGGCGCGGTCGTAGAGTTGCGTCGTCCGAAGGCTTTCGTGCGCCCCCATATCCCGGGCGTTCTCAAGTGTGCCACCGTTCTCGAGCTAGACCGTGGGGAGGGTAGGGCGGCGACCGGTACGACGATGGCCAGCGCGGCTCTTTGCATCGTTCATGATCTTCTTCCATCGAGAATCGGCTTGCAGAGAGCTTCCAGTTCGGCGAAAGCAGAGCCAATTGCGCGGTCCATCGCGTCTGGGCGAGGTGCGTCGGCCCAGCCAAGTTCCGAGAGAAGGGCCAGCCGCCGAACTCCTTCGTCGCCTTCGACAGCGTTTGAGCCTGTGAAAAGGGCCTGTCCTGCATTGCGAAGCTCAATCGCCAGGTTAGTCAACTTGTCGAATGGAGCGACAGCAGTGGCGCCAAAATAGATGCGAAAAAGTGCGCGTCGCTGCCCTATGGTTGAAATCAACGAGCCCCGCGGATCTCCGACGAGCAGATATTTGTTGTAGTACGGACTACGCTTCTTCTCGAACGTCAGGAGTTGTGTCGCTTCTTCGTCGCCGACGAGGCGTCGCCGCATGAGCGAGAGCCGTTCGACAGCATCGTAGAAATCCATCATCGCCTGCTCGGCAATCTCGGCTTTGCGCTTACCTCGATTTTGTATCCGCCAGGTGTTCAAGGTTAAGAAGGTCAGCGCTGCGGCGGCTGTCACAGCGCCAGCTTCAACGATCGATAAGATCAGACCAGCGTGCGCGACACTGGACCAGAGATCCGGTGCGGTTGAAGCGCTCACGCGCTACGTCCTTCGAGGATCGGTTTGCAAGTTGCTTCGATATTGGCAACAGCTTTGTCGATCAACCGATCCATATCATCCGGCCGCTCGCGTCGCCCCCAGCCCAGATCGTCGAGGAGGTTGTCCCTTGCGCTCGCGACCGCTCGGCTCGCGCCATCGAACTGTGCTTGTCGAACAAGCACGCTGGACGTGATGATGAGATCGTTGTGGACTTTAGAGATCGCGTCGAAGGGTTTGGCTGCATCATCGCCAAAGTATGCGCGGAATTGATAGCGCTGAGCATGCAAGCGGCTAAACAGCTCCTTTTCCCTGTGGAGTCGCTCAATCGGTATGAAATAGGTGTTGCGCATGGCTCGCACCTGCTCGCCTTCGCCGTCCTCGGCCTTCCTGGATTCGCCTTCACCGGTATGAAAGGCACCCGTTCGGACCCACTTGAAGACGTCGCGGGCCTCGTAGATTGCCGTCAGTGCGACCTCAGCCAGCTCAGCCTTGCGTTTTCCTACGAGCTGACGCCGCCAGGCGTTGATGCCCCAGAGACCAGCGATACCGGCGGCAGAAACAATCAGCGTCTGAATGAGCGATGCGACCTCACCCAGCCAGGCGAGCGAGAACATCTCAGGTGAAGGCAGAACGGTCACGACGATAAAGTAACAAAACGTCCTTTATGTTGCACCATAATTCCTTGAGAGGGACCGTGAGATTCAACTCTAACGTCGCGCTCAGGAAATATTTTGAGGGTCAGGGTCTTTGGCCCGCGGGCGTGCGTTGTTTACAAAAATGAATGACGCTCCATCTCTCGTTTGTCGCTTTCGAATGTTTCCGTCAACTCGTTGGTGGCGACGAAGGGGGTCAAGCGCCCGGTTTTGTGATAGAAAAGGCTTCGTGAACCTCTGACGGTGTCAGCCGCGCCAAGCTCATCCGATGAAACGCAGGCCGAATGAAGATCCCGATCTGGCAATGGTCGAAGAGCTAATCTTCGCCCCCCGTGCGCTTGCCCTCGAGCGGTTCACGCGCGAGGAAACACTCAGGGGGCGGACCCCGGATTTTCGAGTGCGCCGGCAGCAAGAACTCGTAGCCTTCTGTGAGGTGAAATCACCCCGCGACGACTGGCTTGATGAACAGCTCGACGCTGCGCAGCCAGGCCAGATAGTCGGTGGAGCGCGCAACGACCCGATATTCAATCGCATCGCGCGGCATGTGGAAAAGGCCGTCACGCAGTTTGATGCGGTTAATCCAGACTGCGCGCTCCTCAACATTCTCGTTTTCGTAAACCACGACGACGCATCGCATTATGGCGACTTGCACGAAACGATCACAGGTTTACTTCTCACCGACGATGGCGGCAGACACCCCACGATGATGCACATCGCCCAAGGTCGACTCGGTCAGGCCAGGCAGCGCATCGATCTTTACGCCTGGGTGGATGCAAAGACTCGACGCGTGCAAGGTTACATTTTCAATGACGCCGATCGGGACCGCGCGGAATTTGCCTCTGGTCTACTCGGCTTGGATCACGGGAAAATCAAACGCTAGCGTCCTGTGATCGCCACCAGGTCGCGCGGATCAATTTCCAAGGCGGCATATTCGAGGTCGAAATAGGACGTCCGATCGACCAGCATTGGGACGATGTACCAAGGCTCAGTGCAGGTTATCACCAACCAGATTTCGTCGGGCCGATCAGCCGCCGCGAGCGCGAGCGGCACGACCACTTCCGCAACCGTGGCTTGATTGGTCAGTTGGATGTCGTCGTCCTCCAGGATAAGAACGGATCGCGCGCCGGCGACGCGTTTCCAGTGATTGAGCTTTGGAAACTTATCCCGGCATGCTTTGGCGAGTCGCTGTAGGCGGGCCTCGTCACGGCCCTCCTCAGGCAGAATGTGTACGACTTTGGCCGCTCCGGGATAGCCACCGGCATCGTGGCAATGAAGCGCAACCGGAAACGGCACGCCGGGAAGATCAACGTATTCGCTTCGAAACTGCCTTCCGATCGGCGCGATTGGCAGCGTCGGCGCCGTTGCAATGATCCAAGAAATCATCGCCTCCTGAATGCGTCGGATGTCCTTGTTCTTCAGTCCGCGCAACGCATGCACCGGAACGTGGAACTGAATGTACTCCCGCGGCCGAAGCGCGGCTGTGACAGCCTCCTCAATCGGCCCGAAGCCTCGGCGGGAGTCCGCCTCTAGCTCGATCTGTCCATCGAATGGCTCGATGCCGGTGTGTTCAAACGCAAAGAGTGCGCCGTTGAGCGTGCAGGTCAGCTCGATTGGTGCCGCCTTGTGGCCCGCCTTTTCGGGAAATTCCAGGTTCTCTCGTGCTGCTTTCTCGCGCCCCTCCAGGTGACGTAAGACAGCATCGCAGGCTTTGCCTTCATTGAACCGCCGGCCGCTCATTGGCCAGTCATGGGATCGACCCAAAATCCATTCGCGATCTTGTGATGCGTGCCGTGCTTCCCATGCTCAGCGGCGAGCTCGTCAGTACGCACGACAACACCGCCGTTCTCGAGTTGGCCCCGCCTGAATTTTTCCCCAGCGATGATTTGGATAGGGCGGCGGCACCGCTCGTATATCGCGACGTAGTCGATCGGCTCCAGGATTGGGTCATCGACGCCGATCTCGACGAGATCCTCGAGTGCGGTTGTCGGCACCCAACATGGCTTCAGATCGCGATCGACGAAGGCGAGGAATTGCACCTGCCCCTTGTTGGCGTCCCAAAATCCGGCCTGCGAACTGAATACGACGTTCATGGTAACAGCTTCTCTAAGGGTATTTTGGGTAGATAAGCTTGACGGGCAAAAACAACAAGGCTCGGTGTGTAAGATATTGCCCGCTTGGGCATCCTGTCAGGGCGTCTCCCAGATGAACTTGTCGTCGACGACGCACACTCGCTCGAATGACTGCGCATCAGCGTCCCGCACAGCGCCGGCGACCAACTCGGTCATATCGAAGTCGATCAACAAGAAGCGATGCCCACGCGCATAGATGACGAGCGTTGTACCTTTGCCCTCATGCGATCTCTTACGTTCGATCGCTTCAACGAGGCGCCGCCGGCAGGCCGTCAGATCATCAAGCGCGTCGCGGGCGTGCGGTTCAGAGATGATTGTGCCGTCAATCTTGCAGGTATTCCCGCCTCCAAAGGCGGGTCCCCCCTGGCGCAGCTGCTCCATACGCAGGTGGTGCAAATAGCTGCCGCTGCTTCCCGGACCTGTCTCCGACCAGGCCGGATCGGCAACGGTTACCTGGCACGCAACGCGCCGATTCTCGGCAAGAATTTCGACGTCCGTCGAGTGACCCTCCGGCATGAGCCGGAAGGCATCGCGGTCGGCGTAGCACTTCTGATTCGCCATTAGCGCGATCGGGACGAGTTCTTCGTTCCAGGCTTTGGCCCAAGGAAGTCGGTTACTGCGCAACTCGCCGCTAAACTCCTGATCTCTTTGGCGGTAGGTCGCGAGCTCCAGCTCGAACGCGCGCAGCGCACCTATTGAATAGTACTGATCGCGGACGAAGGGAAATTCAAGTTTGGTCACTGGCCGTCTCCCCGCTGATAACTGACTCAAGATGCAAGGCGAGCCGGGCAAACGAGACGTCCCGATCGCGTTTTACTTTCGCCACCACTCGCCGTGCGACCAGCGCGGGATCGCCGGGCCTTCCAAATTAGGTTTTCCAGTATTCATCGGCAGGCTAGCCAGCTCTCCCAGGAAACCTTCAATTCGCTGCCCGCAGTTGCGTCGCAGATGGCGCCGACACGTTGGAATTGTTTGGCGGGCTTATATCGCTCAATGCGAGGCCATCTTTATCCACGGCTCGGCGCCTGTCACAAATTGAACAATTCGGCCCGTGACTGATCGAGCGTCTCGACGAGCAGCGCACGATCCAAGAAGACATTTCGAGCTTCGCAACTTGTTTCTGGAACCAACAAGCAGGCGTGACAGGCGGCTCCGTGCAGAGATCGCTCGTCGCCGGACATTGATGGATCGTGGTCGGCGCAAATCGGATCGTTTGAGCAAAGCCGCAAACGCTCCAACCCCGAGTTAATCAGCTCCGGGATTCGACGCGCCATTTCAACCAGGCCGCCTAGGGTGCCCTGCGCACCTGCGCCTGCGGTATAGATAAGGATACCGAAACGGTCCTGCCCGGTCGCGTTTGGTGACGCAATGGCATAGACGCGCTCTCTGAGCGAGCTAAAGGGATATCCGCTTTCAAGTGCTATCTGGTCCATGATCGCGTGGGCAAGCGTATGAAGCGCAACATACGCGATCCCAGGCCTTTCGGGATTGATCTCGTACTTGTCCCGATAGCGATCCAAGCCTCTGTCAAGTAGCAGGCCCCTTGCGACGACTTCATTCCCTCCAAGCCATGATCGTATCGCCCCCGGATTGAGTTTGACAAATATTCCCTCGCCCTTCTGTTCCAATGCCGGCAGCCAGTCGGCTCCCTCGGACAATGGCGCGCCGTCCACAGCAAGGCGCACTTCTTCTAGCAATGCCTCGCTCATGGTTGCAGCAGGCTCCAGACGCGTAAAGCCATAGAGACATGTAACTGCGCGCAGTCGGTGCACTGCGACAACCGACTCTAAGAATTCTTGTCCAAGTGCTGTCGTGCAATTCGCGAGCACAGCTCTGGGTAAAGTCTCGGCAAACAGCGGCTCATCATCGGCGTCGCGCCCTATTTGGTCTCGTCCACTGCCCAACAAATCGAACTCTTCAATCTTGGGATGGATAGATGCCGCTCGAACATCTTGCTCTCGCATTTGCTGAATACGCGCAAACACAGCCTCGTCGGAATAACCTTGGAGTACCGCTCCAATCTCGGGAACATTCCGGAGCACCCCAACGAATTCCTTTCCGGTGGCGGATTGCAAAGACGACCAGTGCTTTCGAATGGCGTCGCCCAACGCGTCGTCGTGGATAGGAAGAGAGATGACTGTGACGGTCTGTGCAAAGTATGTGTTGGTCGCAGCGCGCGACAGGAAGTGAAGATTTTCCTCGCACCCCGGTTGGGGAGAATCCAGCCAGGGACGCTGGCCTCGACATCGTCCGAGGAACCCCGGCTTAAATGCATCAGCCAAGGAAAGCGCCGGTCTGCCGCACTGGCATCCGATTCTGATGTTCGCGGGGTCGGCGCTCGTCCCTTCTTCTTCGATCCACATCGGCTCGCTGCACGCGGCGCCGCGATGCATGAGGCGACGCCAATCTATGTCTTGGAGATGACCGTTCTTGCAAGCTGCGACGAACCGAATTGGCGTTACATCGACTTTCTTGCCATCGTCCCGTTGATACTTCGCACGGCCGCCGCTCGCTTCAAGGTCCGACCAGGGCACAAGTCGCCGCCTAGCCGTCGGACCGCCGGCGTTGTCCTCACATGTAAACCAGGTAGGGAACACGCGGACGGCGACGCCAGCAGGATCGTTATCGTCTCTCGTCTCTTGCGCGATTGGTGGGGTTCGAAGGCGAACCGGTTTGCCGGCCTCCCAGCGACCGCCCTGCACAAGCTGCTGTTGCAGAAGCGCCGCTAATCTCGGTTCCTCCACAGTCTTGAATCTACCCTTCTGTGTGTCCCAATGCTCCAGTCCGGCAACGATCACGGAGCGTGTGGGAAGGTCCATCATCGCGCCCGGACCGAAGGATGTCAGCAATTGGCTGACGCTTTGAGTGATGCGGGTCATTCTACGTCCGTCGCTCCTCGAATTATATTTCCGAAGGGATCGCGAACTTTGAGGAAAGACCCATACTCGACATCCCGCATAGAGCGAGCCGCGACGAATTCCTTGTGCTCGACGGACAAGTTGTCGGTGCTGGGATCGAGGGGAATTTGCAGAAGGCGGCGTTGAGCCGAGCCCTCGTCATAGCTGAAAGGGCTCCCCCCACTCGACTGCTGAGCGACCACGTCTTCCCATGCAGTAAACAGCTCCTCCGCTCGCTCTACAGCTCGGGTAGTACTGCGGGCGTTCACACCCATGCCGATGGCTCTGCTACGCAAAGCCTCGATGACCCGCGTCTTGACGCTTACGCTGCCGCCGAGTTCGCCCACCGAGCCCGATGGTGTCATTTCCGACTCGATGTGCCGTGCCGAGGCGACAAGAAGGCCGGCAAGCGCTCGATCTAGGGCGCGCGAAGCAAAGGGTGTGATGCTTGAAGCTTCGACCGCACGGTAGAAAGATGAATGATACGCGCGAAAATGCTCGTAGTGAGTTCGGTCCCGTGGCTTGTGCATGTTTAGTAATGTGATGACGAGCCCAGGCCTGTCACTGTCTCGACCAACACGGCTCGTTGCTTGGATGTATTCAGCGGTGGTCTTGGGCTGGCCTTGCACCATCATCAGACCGAGTCTCGTAATGTCGAGACCTACCGAGATCATGTTTGTCGCCAATGCGACATCGACGCTTTGTTCAATTGCCTCGCCGCCAACGCCCTTAAAAGGCATTCCTAGATTTTCTTTAGCTTGGGCAACATCATCCGTTGAGACGCGCGAAGTCAGTTCCAGCGGAAGCCGCAGGGAGCGATTGGCGAAAGGAGTATCCGACGGGCTAATTCTTCGGCGCTCGGTCCCGTACTTTGCTACATGCTCGTGCACTTCGCCTTCTACAATGCGCCGCGCGCCGCCCAACTCCCGGAGGGCATTGAAGTACGCGAGAACCGTAAGGTAGGGGTCGGCTGGATCATGATGATTGCCTGCTGGTAACTCGCTCAAGGCTTCAGCGCCGGCGAGGACCGTCTGCAAGGTCCTCAGGAAAAGGAGTTTTGGACCGCGTCCCTGGCTCGCGATCCCAATATAGAGCCGCGCGGCCTCGTCCGAAGCAGAAACCGTCCTTGCAAAAAAGCTGTTTCGACGGTCAACGCCGGGCGGTGGAAATATCGCAGTCGCGCTACGGTCGAACAGGCGCTGGATTTGACCTTCCGCTCGACGAACTGTAGCGGTCGATGCAATGATCTTGGCGCGGATCCGCTGGCCGCTGCGTTGGCGTGAGCCCAAGAGGTCGATGGCTATTTCGTAGAGGCCGGCGACCGTCCCCAGCGGCCCCGAAATAAGGTGAAGCTCGTCCTGAATGATAAGGTCGGGTGGATCGAGTTCATGGCCGTTGTCGAGCGGTTGGCCTTGTCCCGGTTCGGCGGCGCCATAAAAGCCCGTCACCGGGTCGAACCGGTTTACATGACCGAAGAATGCCCCGCTTTGCCCAACCCAAGGCAATGCGGCGAACTTGTCCACGGTGGCAATCAAAAAGGCGGGCAGCCTCCGGTATACCGGCTCGTCCACCACAAGAATCGGCAAGCTGCGATCCCGTGTGAAATCGCATTCGGCATTCTCGCATTTGATCGCCAGATTGTGGGCAGCCGTCCGATTAGGCTCGATGCGAAAGCTATCGGGTGTAAATGGCGTTCCACACCATGGGCAGGCCTTCAATGGCACCGGCGACTTGTTACGCTTCGGGTCTCTCTTGTAGCGGTTCAACCAGGTCGTGGCCGCTTCGGGGTCAGTCTTGCCCGTGCGAGGTTTCATCCTGTTGGGCGAGGCCCCGCTGCCAACCCAAAGGCCGATCTCGATAGGCCATGTTCCCAAAGCTTTGATCCCGCCTGCATCGCGCGTGCGGATCATTTCCAGCGCGCAAATCAAGCCAGCCGCACGAGACAACTGATCGAGTGTCAAAAGACGCAGCGTGTAGCGCATGATCACGCTGACACCCGCGCCTAGAACGCCAGCAGCACCCAGCCTCCGCATGGAAATCGTATAGGCAGCCAGACCGAGATAGGCTTCTGTTTTTCCGCCGCCCGTCGGGAAGAACAGGAGGTCGACGATTTCGCGTTCTGGGCTGAGCTTGTCCGTCAATCCGACAAGATTGAGAAGAATGAAGGCGAGCTGGAACGGCCGCCACGGATAGACCTTCACTTCGTCCAGTTTCTTGCGTTCGATGCTGGCTAGGCGTCGCCGCGCAGCCATCGCCATGGCTTCGTTCATGATCGCGAATGCTTCTCGCGCCATGGAGTCAGTCTTAAGCAGATTGATGCCTCGTTGGATGCGGTCGTGCGCCTTGTCCACGTTGGACAGGAGGTTCAGCGCGGTTTCGCGTCTGCGAGGCGCCAATCCGTTGAGAAACGACTCCTGGGACTTCCGCCACGCAGCGTATTGTGCAGGAAGACCCGCGAGCGCGCTCGCGAGATCATCCGCTCCCTTCTGGGCAAGCTCTGATAGAGCCTCCATTCCGAATTCGACATCCGGAATTGGGCAAGGCGATACTTTCTCTACTTCTTGCGTGGGCATCGGCTCTGTCCACACCTTTGTGACCGGCAGCCGCTCGGCCTCCTCGGCGACGCGCTCGTCCCATCCACCGGATGTGTTGCGGCCGACGGCGTATTCGCAAACGTCACGGTAGTGAAGGTCGGCGAGCCTCAAGTCGGAGTCGTCGGACCTATAAGTTGAATGATCTTGCCTTGCGTGAAAGCCCGGCTTGCAAGCAAGTTCGATACGAGCCTGAAACGCGTAAGCTACGTCAGTGTAGGGTGCTCGCGCCCGTTTGCGCCGATTGACGAGAAACACAGTAACGACGCGCAGCTTTTCAACGATACCCTCCGGAGTGGTCTGTTCGAGCACGCGCTGATGCAGGGCGACCTCCAAGCCACCGCCCGGTCGCTGCGGAGCGGCACTTCCTGGCAATGCCTTGCCCGGGATGTTCTTGGTCACGTCAAGCGACAGCCTTGCCTCGCCTGGAATGCGAACCCAATGCAGCCCCGTCGGCCGTTCAGGCTTCTTCTCGCTGCCGGTCTCGGCTTCTGGAAGCAGCAGTACATCCGGGAGCGGCGGCTCCGTTTTGTAGTCACCCCAAGTCACACGCAGGTCAACGGTGCGCACCTCTTCTGGGAGCATGACGGTAAGGCCGAGAGACGACGGTAGATAACGATCTTTTGGAGGTTGGTCCGGCATCTCCTGCTCGTCGGCATCGCTATCGACAGGCGACTCCAGTGTCTCACTGGCCAAGAGATCGTCTTGCGCTCGTTCGGCAATCTCTTCTTCATCGGGAGCAGCGGCGCCAACGCCATCGAACGCGGGCACGATGAACCCGCCGACGTACCAGCGCGAGGGCTTCTCGGAGAGAACTTCGCGAGCCAGATCGGCGTCGGCCTCGGGATGAGGGCCAAACAGGTCACGTCGCAGCAGATCGACGAGCCCGGAGCGAACTTGCAGGGACGTTGTCACGGCCGCTTTCCTTCCAACTGGTCCAACTGCGCCAACGCCATTTCGAGCCACTTCTGCGTGTAGTTCGCGCGCAGTGCGATCTTAGCTTTGGAGCCAACATCGGTGAGGAGACGCTCCAGCGAAACCAGCCGGTCTTTGAACCCCAAACGGATACCAATCCGAAGGCTCGCCTTGTCCGGTCCACAGAGAATCCACGCATCGGTGCGAGTGAGAGCGTGAGCCCACAACATAAGCTCGCCGGGGTCGAGAAAACGGACCTGATCATCGGCAATAATTGCGCGCGCTTTCTCTGCGTCGCTGACGGCATGAACCGCCTTCAACGTACTCCGCAGCACTTGGGGATCGATACGATCCTCGGGTCGCCGGTTCTGCGCGCCGGTTTGGGTTTCGATCTCGCACATCTGGACCGTTTCAACCCTGTATGCGCCGACAAAAGCTTTCCAGCTTGAGGTGCGCCAGCATTCGATGATGACGTTCGTATCGACCAAAATCGGTCCTTGATGGCGAGCCATTGGCGCCTCACAGATCGAAGGGCGCTTCGACGCCGTGAACCGCGAACAACCCGCCAAGCTCCTCCATCGGGAGTCCGAGCAAGTACGACACTCTCCGAACTGCGACGCGACCTTCATCGATAGCGCGGGCGATTACTTCGACGAATGCCTTTGAAAGGAGCGGCGGAAGGGCCTCCTTGACCGCTTTGGCGCGACCGTTGTTTCGCAGTCGATCTTCTGGAAGTCGGCCAGCAATGATCTTTCCGATCCGGCCCATTGCCACGAGGCGCCAACGTAACGCAGACGCCGTTACCAAGAGCGCATCGGCAGCTCTATTGATTTGCAACACCAACGCCTCGCCATCAAGCGAGGGCCAATCGGCGAGATCATCCACGATCTTCGCAGGCATCAGCACAGCGGAAGCGAAATTGTCCGCAAGTTGTTCGACGCGATTTCTCTTATTTGGCGCAACATCTTCCACATGCTCCGGTGGCATCGCGTCCCAAGTGAGGATGTGGAAGAGTTCATGCGCGAGATCGAAGTGGCGCCGACCGACTACTTCACGCCGGTTTATCAGCACAACGTCGAGGTCCGGTAGACGGCACGCTGCGCCCGAAACACCCTCGATGGGATCGACCATCAGCACCAAATGATGCAGATGCCGTTCCATAACTTCAGCGAGGCGACTTGCAGGAACATTTCCCAGTTTGCATTCGACCACGAAGCGCTCGCCTGCTTCCGTTGCGGCCTCGAAATCGGATCGTTCGGTGAGCGTCAAAGCGGGCCGAAACAAAGGCCTTTCGCGTCCCACCTGTGGAGCAAGCTCGCGGAACGCTGCGATCAGGCGGCCTGCATCGACTTCATAGTCGTTCAGCGCCTTGCCGATGACGCCGTTCTGTCGCCAGGAAAACCGACCTTCGCCGGCGAGCAAGAAGGGATCGGTGAAGTATTCGAGTGGCGTACCGAACAGCTCCACCGCGCGGAGCAGCTCGTCGGCCGTTACTCGGCGCTCGCCTGTTTCGATGGCCGAGAGGGTCTGGCGATCCCTGAAGCCAAAGCCGCGCGCGACTTCGTCCTGTGAGAGATTTCCCTTCTCTCGCAATGCCTTAATCCGAATTCCAATGGTCGCAGCGGACATGCAGAGCCTCCTTCGGGAGACTATCTACCCTTGCAAAATACGTTTTGCAAGAAATTCTTGCATTGTATCTACTTGGCATCGAGATTCAGCCGCGCTCATATTCTCAGCGAATCCCTGGAATTGCAGTCAGTCTGGCCGCCTTGCGCTCTTCGAATTGTAACTGGAGGTGCCCATCGAGGGTCCACCAGGAGCTATCAGCCAGCGTTCGTCCCCGCACCAGCACGAACTCGCGGATTAGAGGCCTTACGAGTGCGTCAGTTACTATAGCGATCCTGTAATGCGCTTTCGGATTCCGCTCGCCGTGATAGTGGCGCAAACAATTGAACTCGTTGACCGACAGCTCCGCAGCCACCTCGTTGCCGGAACGACCTTTGACTTCGACATGCAATATTTCGTCAGCGTGAGACGCAACCAGGTCGTAGCCCAGGTTGTCGTTCTCTACCGACTCCACGGTGTATCCTAAACCTTCCAAATGTAGGCCTACAGCTTTCACGGCAGCCACCTCGACTTGCCGGCGCTTCTCTACATCAGCCTGCCAACCTGAACGTCCCTTATTCCCCCTTTGGGCTTGCGCATTGACGGCCGATAACCTTCGCACATCGATAGCCCGCAAAATCTCGTTGAGCCGCATGAGCGCCTGTGATTTCGGCTTTGGATAGAAAACCTTTTGTTGTCCAGGCCAAGACTCGCCTCCGCGCGATTGACCTTGCGACACGAAGATCGGCCTAGCATCTGGCTGTAGCAGTATGCAGTTCTTCGTTTCTGCCACACAACGATAGCCAGCAATCTCTTTCCCAATCTTTCGACGGTGCACCAGCTTGCCGTGCGACTCTTGATCATTTCGATAGACCGTCGCGTCGCGCCAGATGCCGACCACAGCCCGCCCGCCTTGCTCCGGGTGTGGAGCGGTCCACACTACAGTCACGCCCTCCAAGACATCGGTCCGTCTTGGAACGGCGAAGTGATTTTCGAAATGCAGCGTACCCGTCGGTGGCACATAGCCATAGTAACGGCCACCTATATTGCGGAAGTTGTACATCTCATGGCCGTAGCCGTGCTCAGCGGCAAACTTGAATCCGCCGGCGCTCAAGCTGCCGCGATCACCATCGTATTGGGCCATCCACGCCGTATGAAAGACAATGATGTTAGCCATCATCATCCGCCAGGTCGGCTAATTCTTCATCTTCTCCGACATCGCGCAAAAGCTTGTCACCTGGCTTCACAAGACCGAGGCGGACTTCTTCCTCGTGGCGTTCGGCGTTGAGTTTCAGGAGGCGGGCGAGGACCTCGTCGCGGAGGTCGGAGGGCCAGAAGAAGCGGCCCTGATAGGTGTGGTCGTCTTCGGTTTCGGCGTTGAGGAAGCGCGGCTCCGCCCGCTCCGCCAGATCGTTCCAGCCATACGCGCGCAGCACGGCGCGATCCATCTCCGCATGCAGCTCCCGCAGCCGCACGATGTCAGGCGCGTGCTCGTTCACATCGTGGAACCGGTTGTAGGTTTTGGTCATGCCTTCGTTGCGCGCAATCATCAGCTCGGCGCGGTGGCTGTGATAGGCTCGCCCTGTGGTTCCCAGTTCGGGCGAAATCTCGAAGTCATTTGGTAGCGCAAAGGTTTGGAAGGAATCGGATGGAGTGTAGCTGAGATCGTCCTTCATTGTTGACGCGAAAAAGCGCGCCCAAATCTCGTGCGCACGAGACTGTATCAAGCAAAGGACAGCGTCCAATTCTGTCGCAACGACAACCAGTTTCTGATCGAACACTTGCTTCGAAGGAAGCCAGGACACTGCCAAGTGCGGTGATGTCTGCGTTATTGCGAGCACTTGCTGCAATTCTTCAATTGCCTTGTACAGTCCCGGTTGCCGATCGCCAAATCGCCACCACCGCTTCCTTCTAGCAGGACGGTTATCTTGATCGCGCTGCGGTTTAACAAGTCTCTTTACAATGGAAAGTAGGTCGGGCCAGTCGGCAGCAACCCAGCCAGGATAGTCAGGCGGCACAATACCCTCTCTAGTGCAAACGAGACGTTCCTCTTCATTCATCGCAGTCCATCGCCGTCCCGATTGCTGGCGCTCTAGGGGTGCCGATGCAAAATCAATGATGTAGCGACGGTTCAAATGGCGTGGATCGTTGCTGAATTCCTCCCCGCCAATGTACGGAAAGATGCGATCCCCATTGCGTGGATTGGCGCGAACGAGGCTTTCCATATCTTTGAGCGAGAGGGACTTCCCCTTAGACGCCATCTCATCATCAAAGGTGAAGCCCGCACCGAGAATAACCGAACCTTTGAATGCGACCTTCAAATTTGCGAGGAGTCGGTTAGGGGAAGCGTCGAAGTCCCCGTCAACGAGATACGCCGAAATGCGGTTCACTGACCGATGGTCGACGATGAGCCGATTAGCCTCACCCTTCGCAACGTGGACAACACATACCACTACGGCTGCTTCACCAGGCCACCGTATACGACGGTTGACCCGGAATATCGTCCCGCCGGTGGCTATGATGGCACGGAGCCCAGTTTCGCGCGTATCGCCTTGGCGAATAGTCTTCGTCGCGAGCAGGCCAAAAACGCCGTCTTGTCGCAGCAGATTAAAGGCCCGCCGAAAGAAATGCGAAACCACATCAGCATTTCCGTGGGCGTTCTGATGTAAGGTCTGCAGCCAGTCGATAAATCCCGTTCTATTGCCTTTGCTCGTTGTGACCATTCCACCAAATGGAGGATTACCCACGATCGCATCGAAGCCACCGTTGTCTCGTGCGAACACCTCCGGAAACTCCAGCTCCCAATGGAACGGGCTGACCGGATGCTCGCCGACCTTCAGCGTAGCGGCAATGGCCTCGATCTTGTCCCAGTGGGCGGGGCCGCCGCCGGCGAGGATGCTTTCGACTTCGGCGCGCCTTTTCTCGCGCTCCCTTGGTTTGTCCGATGAAAAGAACGCCGCAACGATGGCGTCGCCGTAGACGCGCGGCTGTTTCAGCCGGTCTTCGATTACCTTGTGACGCGCCTCCTGGATGGCGCGCTTCACGTCGTCGGATGCAAACTGGATTTCGCGGCGGCCGGCCACGACCTCGTTCACGCGGTCGCGCACCAATCCGCTTAGCAACGGCAAGCCCTGTCTGGACATGTCCCAATTGACGGCCTGAATCTGCGCCCGGGTCAGACCTACCAGGCTGTCGCCGCTCTTGATGGCGTGGTCGAGGAAGGTGAACTCGTGCTCGCGCGCCAGCGTTGCCAGCCAGAGCGACAGGCGCGCCAGGTCGACCGCCATCGGGTTCTTGTCCACGCCGTACAGGCAGCGCTGCGCCACCAGGCGGGAAGCATGAATGTCGTCGTCTTCGTCCGATGGGATAGCGGGTTTGAGTGCAGGATAACGCGCCCAAGCCTTTTGCAAGCGTTGGCCGAGCTGACGACTGGCCTCGACCAGGAAGGCGCCGGAGCCGCAGGCAGGATCGCAGACCTTGATCTCCAGCACCTGGTCGGGTGTTGCGGTCTCTCCGAGGCGCTCAAATACGGACTCCAACGCATGACGGACAATCGGTTCGGTCAGCGAACGTGGGGTGTAGTGGCTGCCGGAGCGGCGGCGCTCATCCGTCGGCTGAAGGACTGGTGCACCCTCCTGAGATATATGGCCGCCGGGCGAGCCGCGCTCATCTCTGATCTCCAGCAGCGCCGCTTTCAACTCGTCGATACCGTTGGCTTTCTTGATCGTCTCCAGCCGCTTGCCCGATGGCTCGACATCGACCTCCTTGAGCAATTTCTGACGATTAGCACCTTTCGCCAACGCCAAAGCTTCGATTTCCACAAAGACAGGAAGTCTCTTCTTGCTCCGAACTGCCATCATTGGCCCAGGCGCACGTATTACGGTGAAGCCCATCACCGTTTCATAGACCGAGCCGATCTGCTCCACATCCAGCGAACGATAGGAGAGGCGCTCGCGCACCTTCTCGCCGGAGATCGCTTTCGCCTCTAGGGTCATCAGTCCTTCGAGGACGCGCAGGATGGCGCCGTCGCGGATGGGCAGAACCCTGGCTTCCTTGAGCGGCTGATCGGGATCGCGGCCCTCAACGAAGGCGAATTCATTCGGATCGAACAGCTTCCCACCGCGCGGCGTGATCCAGCCCGAACGATGACCGCCATGCAACAGCCGGAACAGCGCCAGGAGCTGGCCCCAGCCGCCCTGGCGCTCATCCATGGTATCGGGGTTGAGCGCCCGATCTCGAACCAGCCGGACGTAGAGCCCTCGCACAGAATAGCTCTGCTCGTAAATCTCCACGCCCTCGGTTGTGCGGCGGGTCGGCATCAACTCGCGATCTTCCGCATAGAGCAGGAAGACGAGCCGCATCAGCGTGGTGAGCAGCCCTTCGTAAAGATGATGCGGATTGGAAGCTACCAGGCGTTCGATGCGCTCAGGGTCCGCCGCGTGAAACGCTCTCAGCAGTTCATGCAGCGCGCCGAGCACCTGCTCTGCGAGTTCGGCGGAGACCTTGTTCTGCGCTTCGCGCGACCGCGCGAGCAGCTTCGGCAGACGGCGATTCTCCGGCTCGGTGAACAGCCGCGCATGGCCCAGGAGCAGCTTGAGACCGCCGAGCATGGGCCGACCGGCAACGGCAGCAAGACTACGGATCGGGAAGGACTGCCAACCCGAGGTTTCGCCGCGCGGGGCATAGACTATGCGAATGTGATCGCGATCCACCAGCACGCCGATGGTCACGCCGATTTCACGCAGGAGGCGCTCAAGCTGTTGGTGCGGCGTGGCTTCCCACCCGGCAAGCGCGCCACGCTGGTCTGCGTCCTCATTCGGATGAAACTTCACCAGGATTTGGAAGCCGTCGGCCGCTCCCAGATCGCACACGGCCCAGTCCGGCGACAGCACGACCTCATGCTCGGGTATTGAGACGGTGAGCGTCGCGGGCAGCTCCGGTCCGCCCGGTACACCGGCGATGTACTTGGCTTCCCAACCTAAGATCTTGGCGAAGAACGCCCAATGATCAGCAAGCGCCGAACCCTCTTCCGAGTCACGCAACAGCGCCGCCACAGCAGCATTGTCCACGGCCGATTGCGGCGGTGGAATCAGGCCCTCTTCCCGGATGATGTTTGGCCCGAGCACAAGTCCGACAGGCGGCGCGTGATAGAGCCACTCGGTCTGCGGATCGGCGGTTTCGATCAGGCCGGTCATGACTTCGGCCACAAATAGACGATGCCGACCGGTTCAAGCCGGCTGGCGCGGACTTCATAGGAGGCCGCGACGCGGGCGGGCTCGGTACGGAGTTCCGCCCCGATATCGGTGAGCCGTTGCGCCCAGCGACGGCGGTCCGCTTCTCGCTGCCGTCTCTCCGCCGGTTCAGTGAGGTCGAGTTCCAACTGATCTGGCTGATCCTGCTCCTTGCGAATCTGTTCGCGCTGCGCGCGCAGCAGAGCTTCGAGACTTGCCGCCTCCTTCTTCGCGATGTCAGCGAGATCGGTATTGGCTTTCGAGGACGCTGTTGCCGCGCGCTGTTCCAGGATCGGGCGCAGTTCAGAAATGTCGCGCTGTGCGCTCGATAGCAGCCGCTTGACTACGTCGGGTGCCGGCATGACGGCAGCCTTCAGTGCCTCATTCAGTTCGGCAAGCGTCGTTTCTTCGCCGGCGCGCCCATAGATACGCAGCGTGCGGGTTGCCGCATCCGTCCAACCTGCGGTGATCGGAATGATCTCTTCGTGCAGCCGAGCCGCGCCCGGACCGTAAAGCGCAAGCCGACCAATCAGCACGACGCGCGGTTGACCGCCTGAGGTTACAATTGCCGTCGCGCGATTAAGGCCGGATTGGAAACCCTGCGAAACGAAACGGGCGAGCAGTCGGCGAACCAGCCGGTGCTCCAGATGGACCTGCACGACGCCATCGGCGTCTCGCCCATCCGCCAAGATCGGAGGCTCGAAGGTAATTGCGCGCACCGGATGTTCGGCGCGCCATTCGGCGAGCTTTTTACGACCCGGCGGCCGGCCTTCGCGCAATTCATCGAAGAGCTGCGCCCAGGACGGGTCCTTGGTGAATGCCGGCAGCGTGGGATCGAGGCGAAATCCTCCCGCGATCTCCAGTTCGGGCGCCGGCACGAGAGGGACGTGGTCGCGGTCCAACGCGGTTCTCAGCACTGCCCTCAGATCAGCCGGGTCGATACCGACCTGGCGCCTGGAGTCATCCATTTCGCGTTTCAGGTGCTGGAGTTCGCGGTCGATGCGGGCGAGGCGGCGATCCTCGTCGTCGTCCATTTCCTTCTTGGCGTTGCGGGCGCGGACAGTGCCGTCTTCCTTGCCGATGCTGTCAGCAAGCGCGGTGGCTGAGGCGCGCGAGATTCCCCCGCTGGCCAGGCGATGATGGATGCTTTCGAGCAACACCTCTCCCGCCGAACCAAGCTGTTCGCGAATTGTCTCCGTCTTGCGAACGAGCGCATCGAGGACCTTGTCCTCTTCGCGTTGCGCATAGATGAAGTACCGGCACGTGACGGTTGGCGATGGTTGCAGCTTGCGATCAATGCGGCCATTACGCTGTTCTAGCCGCGACGGATTCCAAGGCAGATCAAAATGAATGAGGTCATGGCAGCGGGTCTGGAGGTTAATGCCTTCGCGCGCAGCGTCCGTGCAGATCAGAATGCGTAGCGGCTCCTTCTTCGGATCGGCGTTGAAGGCGCTCTTCACATCGTCACGACGATGTTGTCCGGTGATTCCTGTGAAGATCGCGATGCGCTCGTCGGCCTGATCCGAACCGGAAATTTCCTCCTTCAAACGCTTTTCGAGCCAGAGGCGCGTATCCTCCCACTCGGTGAAGATAAGTAATCGGCGCTGGTTCCAGTGCCCTGACTTGTCCAACAGGTTCTGCTTGATCCAGTTGATCAACCAATTCACGCGCGCGTCGGACCTGCGCTCATAGCGCGTCGAGATTTCCAGCATCTTCTCGACGATGGCGATTGCCTCGTCAAAGCTGCGCAGGGCACCGGCGACAGCGCTAGTCGCACCGTCGGCCAGCTCATCGTCCTGGCTCTGCAAGAGCGCAAGCTGTTCCTCTTCGTCTCCGTGCGCGGAGACATCGGCCTCAGCGGCTCCCTTCGCGAGCAGAGCTGCCGCGTCACTACCTGCGTTTACCGACACGACGCCGTCTCGATGACGCTTCAGCGTGCTGAGATGACGCCGCAGTGTCCGCGCGAAAGCTGGAATCGAAGAGAAAAGACGCTGCTGCAAGCCGGAGAACAGGAACCGGGCTTGGCCCAGCGGCGTGCCCTCCAGTCCGTGCTCGCTCCAGGTGCGATAGTCCTGTAGCAGCGACGACAGAACGAGTTCCGGTGTATCCGTCTGAAGATTATCGAGGACGACGGGCTCAATCTCGCGCTTCGGGAAGCTAGAAACATTGAGCTTAAGGAGATCGCTCTTGAGGCGGCGCACCATGACCGCGTTGAGCGCCTCGGGTGTAACCGGCACGCCGCGCATAAACCGCTGCGGGTCAAGCAGTTCCAGCAGAGACGAAAAGCTGTTCGAGTGACCGTTGTGCGGCGTGGCTGACAAAAAGAGCCGATGCTCAAACCGGGCGGCTAAGCCCCGCACTGCGCGTGTAAACTGGCTGTCGGTCGCATAAGCGGTGCCACTAGCCGGTGCCGCGTGATGCGCCTCGTCAAGAATGAGCAGTGCACGCGGCCTGAATTCGCCGAGAGCGACCTTCAAGTCGCCGGCGTAGGTCTCGTCGCCAAGCAGGCTATGGGAGACAATAAACCGGGAGCCGGTACGCCAAGGGTTGGCGCTGAAACCTTGGCTGCGCCTGATCGCGGCGAGAAATTCGCGGTCGATGATCGTGAAGTTGAGACCGAACTTCTGTGCAAGCTCATCCTGCCATTGACCCGTCATCGCAGCTGGCGCGGACACGACCACGAAGTCCACACGCCTGCGCAGCAACATCTCGCGCAGTACCAGGCCCGCTTCAACCGTTTTGCCGAGGCCGACATCGTCGGCAATTAGCAGGTTCACACGCGGCAGTTTGAGTGCTTTTGAGAGCGGCAGAAGTTGATACGGCTCCAGGCGAATGCCGGCGCGAAAGGGCGCTTGGAATAGTTCTCGATCTGCGGCGGTCGCCGACCGCCACGTCACCGCGCGCAGGTGGGCGGCCAGAACGTCCGGATCGTCGCTACCCTCTCGCGCGATCTGCTTCCAAAGGTCCTCTTCGACGCGAACGACATCGATTTCAGAGTCCAGGAGAAGCCTCAGTTCCTCACCCTGCGCGTCGTCAGCGATACACGCCAAGTCAACGAATTTGAGATCAGTGCCATCGATCGAGTGGCCCTCGACCAGCCACTCGCGACTGCGGACGCGGATCAGTGAACCGGTTTCTGGAGAGTCGGAAGAAGGGGCCATGTATCCAACGAACGTCAACACCGCTGAAGCGATGTCTTAATGTGATGTCTTTGTCGGGACCGCAGTGGCACTTCGCGGACGCCCATTTCAACCTTAACTCGGCTCGGGCAGAACGCACCGTGGCTCGACTAGATCATCGCCTACCAAAAGCTGTCCGCCCAGCATCCGTCCTGTGTGACCTGGCTGAGACCTAGAAGCCAGAAAGGCGGCCCCACCAATTTGTGACGCCGCCTAACCATTTGAATTATTTGCGAAACCTGGAGCGGGCGAGGCGAATCGAACGCCCGACCCTAACCTTGGCAAGGTTATGCTCTACCCCTGAGCTACGCCCGCGTTCCAAGTTTGGGCGGCGGTTATGGCCCATGGCGGGGTACGATTCAAGCCAGTTAAGGCCGGGTCCCTGACGGCGGGTTCCATCGCCGGCGGTAGGGGCGCTGCGGCGCTTTCGTGGCAACGGAACCGCGGCCGACTCGACGTTCAATGATCGTCAGGAGGGCGCGCCCATGTCCATCGAAGGTGTCATCGCTGCCAACCGCTTTGGGCTCGGCGCCCGGCCCGGCGAGGTCGCCGTGGTTTCGTCCGATCCCAAGGGCTGGCTCAAGGCTCAGTTGACGGCGGAACGGGAATTGCCAAAGCCGCTAATGGCGCTGCCCTCGACCGTCGACGACATGAGCGCCTTCTTCAAATGGATCCGCCAGATCGCCGACGAGGCGAAGGCGCACGGCATGGACCCCTATCATCTGAAGCCGCAAGGCACGCCCGGAAATGCCATGACTGGCGGCGGCATGTCCGGCGGCGACAATGGCTTCAGTATCGAGCGCGAATATCTGAAGGCGTTCTTGCCACGCTACGCGGTGGCGGTGAAGGCCCGCTACGACGTCGCGGTCGCGACCGAGCGGCCGTTTTTCGAGCGCCTTGTTCATTTCTGGACAAATCACTTCGTCGTGTCGGGTGCGAAGCCCGGCGCGATCACCATGCCGCCGTCCTTCGAGCGCGACGTGATCCGGCCCAACGTAGCCGGGCGCTTCGCCGATAAGTTGATCGCTTCGTCCAAACATCCGGCAATGCTCTACTATCTCGACAATTACCATTCCATCGGGCCGAACTCGAAAGTCGGCAAGGATCCATCTCTCCGCATACCGAAGGAACAGCAGGCCTTCGCTATTCCGCAGGTCGCTGGCCTCAACGAGAATCTGGCGCGCGAGATCATGGAACTGCAGACGCTCGGCGTGCGCAGCGGCTACAGCCAGGCCGACGTCACCAGCTTCGCGCGCGTCATCACCGGATGGACGATCGCGGGGCCGCCCCGAGTGCCGCTCTACAAGCTCGTGCTGCAGGGTCGCCTGAACGGACGCGGCCTCTTCGAGTTCGATGACGAGGAGCACGAGCCGGGTCCGCAGACGATCATGGGCAGGGTCTACGACCAGGCCGGCGTCGACCAAGGCGAGGCCGTGCTCAACGATTTCGCGCGCCATCCCGCAACAGCGCATTTCATCGCAACCAAGCTCGCACGCCATTTCATCGCCGACGATCCCCCGCCGGCAGTGGTGGATCGCTTGGCGCGGACCTTCCACGAAAGCGACGGCGACCTCAAAGCGGTGTGCAGCGCCTTGGTCGACAGTCCGGAAGCGTTCGATCCCAAGCCGCGCAAGTTCAAGCAGCCTGAGGACTATGTGATCTCTGCGGCCCGGGCGCTTCCGGCATTGCAGTCCGATCCCGGGTCCCTGCTGCGCGCCTATGGCAGCATGGGCCAGACACCCTACAACCCACCGGGGCCGAATGGCTGGCCCGACATCGAGGCCGAATGGCTCGGCGCCGATGCCGTATGGAAGCGCTTCGAATGGGCGAACCAGGCGGCGCAGAGCGTCGCGACGACTACCATGAATCCGGTGGAGCTGGCGAAGGATGTGCTGGGTCCTACGCTGTCGCGCTCGACCGAACAGGCGATCAGCCGGGCGCAAAGCCCAGCGCAAGGGTTGACGCTGTTGCTGGCATCGGCCGAGTTTCAGAGGAGATGACGATGGTCACTCGCAGACATGCTCTCGGACTCGTGGGTGGCGGTCTCGTCACCGCCGGGCTGCCACATCTGGCGTTTGCCGCGGCGGAAACCGACAAGCGACTCGTCGTCGTGCTGTTGCGCGGTGCCATGGATGGGCTTTCCGCCGTCCCTGCCATCGGCGATCCGGATTACGAGCGCGCGCGCAACGGCCTGGCGCAGGAGGGTGTGCTGAAGCTCGACAGCACCTTTGGCCTCCATCCCAATCTTGCCGGCATGAAGGTGCTCTACGATTCCGGCGAGCTGATCGTCGTGCATGCCGTGGCTACGCCCTATCGCGACCGGTCGCACTTCGACGGCCAGAACCTGCTCGAGAACGGCTCGGAAAAGCCCTATGGGCTCGACACCGGCTGGCTTAACCGCGCTTTGGCGCAGATGCCGGGATCGGGAAAGCCGCTCGGCGTCGCGCTCAACTCGCATATGCCGCTAATGATGCGCGGTCCGGCTCCGGTGACATCCTGGGCACCTTCCCTGCTTGCGCCACCTGACGGCGACACCGTGCAGAGGCTGGCTGCGCTCTATGGCGAGACCGATCCGCTGCTCGCGAGGGATTTCGCCAATGCGCAGGGCGCCAACAGCGTGGCGATGGGTGCCGGAGGCGACGGCGGCTACCAGGCTTTCGCTGGGTTGATGACTGCTGCCGCGAAATTTTTGAGGACGCCCGATGGCGAGCGCGTCGCCATGGTCGAGATCGGCGGGTGGGACACGCATGTGAACCAGGCGGGTGCGTTCAGTCCGCTATCGACCAACCTTCTCACGCTCGACAAGGGCATCACCGCGCTCAGGACGGCGCTCGGTCCGGTGTGGAAAGACACCGCCGTGCTCATTGTGAGCGAGTTTGGGCGCACCGTCGCGATGAACGGCACGCAGGGTACTGACCATGGCACAGCGGGCGCGGTGTTCGTCGCCGGCGGCGCGATCAAGGGCGGCGGCGTGATCGCCGATTGGCCGGGGCTTAAGCCGGCATCGCTCTACCAAGCGCGCGACCTGATGCCGACAACCGATTTCCGCACGATCGCGACCGGAGTGCTGCGCGATCACATGGGGCTTCAGGGCATGCAGCTTGCCGCAGTCTTCCCATCTAGCGCACCGATCATGCCGCGCGACGGTCTCATTCGCGCTTGAAGTGCGGCTCGCGCTTCTCGGCGAAGGCGACCAACGCCTCCTTGTGATCGGTGCTGCGGCCGAGCACGGCAACTTCCTTCGCACTCAATGCGGCCGCCTCAGCCATTGTCAGGTTCGGCGCCAGCGACGCCATGCGCTTGACTGCTTCGACTGACAACGGCGCGCGGCTGGCGATGCGCCCGGTGAGATTGACCGCTTCCGTCACAAGAGCGTCCGGCGGGTGGACCGCCGTCACGAGACCGAAGCGTTCGGCAGTCGCCGCGTCGCACGGCAGGCCGGTCAGCAGCATGTGTTTGGCGCGCGCTACGCCGATCAGACGGGGTAGGCGATAAGCCGAAGCCAAAAGCCCGACATTGACGCCGGAGCAGACGAAACTTGCCGCGGTCGAAGCTATGCGGATGTCGCAGACAGAGGCCAGCTCCAGACCGCCGCCGAGACAGTGGCCGTTGACCGCCGCGATCACGGGAAGCCGGAAGTTCTCGATGCGATCGAGCACACGGCCGAACTCGCCAAGATGAGCGCTGCTCTTTGCTTTCTGCGCCTCAGCTTGCTCCTTGAGATCGTCGCCGCTGCAGAAGGCTCGGCCTCGGCCCGTCAGAACGACGGCTCGGACGAGTTTGTCGGCATCGATTGTATCCAGGCGCTCAAGGAGTTCTGCACGCGGCACACGACCGAGCGCGTTCATCGGCGGATTGTCGATCTCCAGCAGCGCCACGCCTGCGGCGGGGCGGCTGATATGGATGGTCGCTGCGCTCACTTGGCCCACTGCGCAAGCCAGTCGACGATACCTTGCGGTGTCATGTGCCGCGCATCTTCCAGCGCCGCGATGTGACCCGCATCGACCAGCGTCTTGCCATTCGGTTCGACCACCAGCACTGTCGGCACACCGCCTTTGAGGTCGACACCGAAGCGCGCCGGGATCTGCAGGTTCTTGTTCTCGCGCCCGACGTCGACGCTCACCACCTCATAGTGCGCCACGACGAATGACTTGACCTCGGGCAGCGCCATGATGTTCGCCAGCACGACGCAGTCTCCACACCAATTGCCGCCCAGGTCGATCAGCACGCGCTTGCCGCTCCTGCGCGCCCGTGCGAACGCAGCCGCGACATCTTTGTCGCCGTTCGCCATCTCGTCGTAGGGCACGCGCGTCACCACGGGCAGATCCGCCATGGTTGCGATCGCCACCTTTGGCGCGGGGACCGCCGCCAATGCAACGCCCACGCTCGCGATGCTCGCAAGTAGAACAAGACTGAGTGTTTTCATGCAGCCAATCCTCGTCCTTCGAGCAATGCATCGATCTTCGGATCGCGGCCCCGGAACAGCCGATAGGCTAGGGCAAAATCGCGCGTGCTGCCGGCGGAATAGATGAAGTCATGCAGGCGCTTTGCCGTCGCCGGATCGAAGGAGTCTTTCGCTTCCTTGAAAGCATCGAAGCCGTCGGCGTCGAGCACTTCGGACCACAGATAGGAGTAATAGCCCGCCGAATAACCATCGCCGCCAAAGATGTGCAGGAAATGCGGGCTCGCATGCCGCATGACGATTTCCTTCGGCATGCCGATGCGCGCGAGCGCTTTCGCCTGGAAGGCGGCGGGGTCGATGTCAGCTCCATCACCCAGCGCGTGAAAATCGAGATCGACGAGCGCCGATGCCAAGAATTCGACGGTAGAGAAGCCCTGGTTGAAATTCCGCGCCGCGGCCAGCTTGTCGAGGAGCGCTTTGGGAATCGGGTTTCCGGTCTGCGCATGCGCCGCGAAACGCTCCAACGTCTGCGGCACTTCCAGCCAGTGCTCGAAGATCTGCGACGGTAGTTCCACGAAGTCCCGCGCCACATTCGTTCCAGCGAGGCGGGGGTAACGCACCTGGCTCAACAGCCCGTGCAACGCATGCCCGAACTCGTGGAACAGGGTCTTGGCCTCGTCGAATGACAGCAGCGCCGGATCGGACTTCGGGAAATTGCAGTTGTTGACAATAAGCGGCGTGACCGGACGTTTCAGATTCTCCTGGTCGCGGAAGGAACTCATCCACGCGCCGCCACGCTTGGAGGCCCGCGCGAAATAGTCGCCGTAAAACAGCCCGACATGCACGCCGCTGCGCGCCACCTCCCATACCCGGACGTCGGGATGGTAGATGGGGATATCCTTGCGCTCGTGGAAGTCGAGGCCGAACAGGCGATGTGCCGTATCGAAGGCGGCCGCGATCATCCGGTCCAGCTGGAAATAGGGCATGAGCTCCGCCTCATCCAGGTCATAGCGTTCCTTGCGCAGCTTTTCGGCGTAATAACGCCAATCCCAGGCCGCGAGCGCGAAATTGCCGCCCTCGCGCGCGATCCCCTCCTGCAGCGCGTCGCGCTCCTCTAGCGCTCGCCGCCGTGCCGGCGTCCACACCTGATCGAGCAGGTCGCGTGCCGTGTCGGGCGTCTTGGCCATCGTGTCGGCGAGTTTGTAGTGAGCGAAGGTCGGATAGCCGAGCAGCTTTGCCCGCTCCATGCGCAACGCGACCATCTCCCGAATGATTGCCGCATTGTCGTGCGCGTTGCGGTTTGCGCCACGTGAGACCCAGGCGGTGAAGATCTTTTCGCGCAAGTTGCGGTCGTCGGCGAAGGTCAGGAACGGCTCGACGCTCGAGCGCGCCGTGGTCAATGCATAAGGCGCGGCAACTCCACGCCCCTTTGCAGTCTCGGCTGCAGCCTCACGCGCGAAGGCTGGAACGCCTGCCATAGCGGCTTCGTCCAGCGGAAGGACGAAACCTTGCTCATCGGCCAGTACGTTCTGCGCAAAGGCGGTGCCGAGGCTTGCAAGTTCTTCGACGATCACCGCCAGCTTTTCCTTGTCCCTGCCCTGGAGTTTTGCGCCGGCACGGACAAAATCCAGATGATAGCGCTCCAACACGCGCGCCGCTTCGGGGTCGAGGCCGAGCCGGTCACGCTTGGTCTGGAGTGTGTCGATTCGCGCGAACAGATTAGTGTTGAGATGGACGTCGTTCCAATGCTTCGCCAGAAGCGGGGCCATGTCGCGCTCGACGGCCTGCAACGTGTCGTTGGTGTGCGACGCCGCCAGATTGCCGAACACCGCCTCGACCTTGCTCAACAGTCTCCCTGAATCCTCCAGCGCTTCGATCGTATTCGCGAAGGTCGGGGCGTCCGGATTGTTCGCGATTGCCACGATCTCCCGGTCATGCTCCGCGAGCGCGCGCGCATAGGCGGGACGAAAATGCTCATCCCGGATGCGATCGAAAGGCGGCGCCCCGAACGCTGTGGTCCAAATCTCGAAAAACGGGTTGGTGGACATCGCGGATGCTTCATGAATCGAGCCATCCTAGCAAGCACCGGTCATCCCGCAACTCTTCACGGCCGCGTGTGGACTGCTGGCTAGGATCGCGCAATATGCTAAGGATATTTTCGTCATCGGATGGGGAAGTGCATGAAAGCGACAAGAATCATCGCGCTCGCATTGCTGGCGGGCGCATGCGCCGGAACGCTCGCGCTGGCGAAACCGTCGGCCACGCCCGCAACCCCGACTGCGCCTGTCGATCCCGCTTATATGTGGGATCTCGGCGATCTGTATGCCTCGCCTGAGGCCTGGACCACCGAACATGATCGCGTGAAGGCCGTTACCGAGGGCTTCGACAAATACAAGGGCACGTTGGGCAAAAGCGCCAACGACATGCTTGCAGCGCTCAGTGCCTTCTCCGACGCCCAGCGCACGCTCGCACGCCTCACCACCTATGCCGGTCTCAAGGCCGACGAGGACGTCCGGATCGCCGAGAACCAGGAGCGCCAGCAGCTCGCTGCATCGCTGGGCACGCTGTATAACGAGAAGACGGCATGGGTGACGCCGGAAATTCTCGCGGTCGGCGCCGACAAGGTACGCGCGTTTGAAGCAGCCGAGCCCGAGTTGGCGCGCCGCTTCTCCTTCTATCTCGGCAACACGTTGCGCCAGGCGCCGCATACGTTGTCAAACGAGTCCGAAGCGGTGCTGGCCTCGGCTGGCGACGTGCTGGCGCAGCCCGACGCCATCTATAGCGTGCTCGCGAACGCCGAGCTGCCGTTCCCGACTGTGAAGCTGTCCGACGGCCAGACCGTGACCATTGGACAAGGAACCTATTCCAAGTACCGCCAAGCGGCCAACCGCGATGACCGCAAGAAGGTGTTCGATGCCTTCTGGGGCATGTGGAAGAAGTATGAGGGTACGCTGGGCGCCACGCTCACGACGCAGGTCATGGGCGAAGTCTTCAACGCAAAGGTTCGCCACTATCCGAATTCGCTGGCGGCGGCTGTGTTCGCCGACAATATGCCCGAAGCGGTCTACCGCCAGCTTGTGTCGCAGGCAAACGCCGGCCTCCCGACGATGTATCGCTACCTGAGGCTGCGCAAAAAACTGCTCGGCATCCAGGGCGACCTCGCCTACTACGATATCTATCCGACGATGTTCAAAATGGAGAACCCGCCGCACTTCACGATCGCGGACGCGGAGCGCATCGGGCTTGCGGTCGACTCCGCCTATGGTCCGGAATATATCGCCAAGCTGAAAGACGCATTCGCGCATCGCTGGATGGACGTTCTGCCGCGCGAGGGCAAGGCCGGTGGCGCCTATATGTCAGGTTCGGCCTACGACGTTCATCCGTACCTCCATCTCAACTACAACAGCGACTATGAGGCGCTTTCGCAGTTCATCCACGAATGGGGACATGGCGTTCACACCATGCTGACGCATGACGCGCAGCCCTTCGAGAATTCGAACTATTCGACGTTCACTGCCGAGACCGCGTCGATCACCAACGAGATGCTGCTTAACGACTACATGGTCGCCCACGCGCAGAACAACCAGGAGAAGCTCTACTATCTCGGCGAGGCGCTGGAGCTCATGCGTGGCACATTCTTCCGCCAGACCATGTTTGCCGAGTTCCAGCTCGCGCTGCATGAAGAGGTGGAAGCCGGCCGCGCGCTCTCCGGCAAACGGATGTCCGAGATCTATTGCGGCCTGCTCAAGAAGTACCACGGCGACGCGCAGGGCGTGATGAAGATCGATCCGGCCTATTGCACGGAGTGGGAATTCATCCCGCACTTCTATTACGGCTTCTATGTCTGGCAATACGCGACCTCGATGGCGGGTGCGGCGAGTTTCGCCGATGCGATCGAGCATGAGGGCAAGCCTGCGCAGGAACGCTTCATCGCGCTGTTGAAGGCGGGCGGCTCGGATTATCCCTACAACATCTACAAGAAGGCCGGTCTCGACATGGCGACGCCGGCGCCCTACCAGGCGCTGCTTGCCCGCATGAATCGCACCATGGATCAGATCGACGCGCTGGAGGCGAAACACTAGGCCGCAGCCTATTTGAGCTCGAACACCACGCTGACATCGGCCGTCACCGTCATTTCTCCAGCTGCGGTCGGTGTCGGCGCTCCTGCCAGGCCTTCGAACTTCATCATGCGCATGTTCGGTCTCGGTGCATCGCCGCCGGTCTCCTGGATCGAAACGACGGAACCTAGGCCGACGCCGCCGGCGCGGGCATAAGTCTGGGCGCGGTTCTGCGTATCTGCCATTGCGGCCGCGCGGGCCTTGGCTTGCAGTGCGGCCGGATCGGAGATGTCGAAGCCGACGGAATTGATCTGGTTGGCGCCCGCCGCCACCAACGTGTCGAGCGCGCCGCCGAGCTTCTTGGTGTCGTCGAGCGTCACGTCAACTTCGTTCGACACCTGATAGCCGGTAATGCGTGGCGCTCCTTTGCCGCGCGTTGTGTCGGCATATTGCGGCTGAACAGAGAAGTTCGATGTCTGGATCGCACGGTCCGCTATGCCGAGCCGTTTGAGCGCATCGAACACCGCGGTCATCTTGCGCGCATTGTCTGCAAGCGCTGCGTTCGCAGTCGGTCCAACGGCTGAAACTCCGGCGCTCAATTCCGCGCGGTCCGGCACGCCACGCGCTTCGCCCTGACCATTCACGGTGATGGTGCGCGTCGGATCAGCGGCCATAGCGGGCAACGCTGCCGTGGTGGCAGCGACGGTCCCGCATAGCAGAAGGACGAAGAGCTTCGGGTGGTTCATGTCGGCAGTCCTTTTCAAAATGCGTTGCGAACGTTCGATGTTGCGTGAGGCCGAATTGCGGCCAGCCGGCAGCGAATCGTTGGACGTTCGACACAAGGTCGCGAGCCGCCCGTTTCGGCGGCGCCTTTTTCCTGCTATTGGCGGCAATTGGGGCCTGTAGCTCAGTTGGTTAGAGCTGACCGCTCATAACGGTTAGGTCGCAGGTTCGAGTCCTGCCGGGCCCACCAGCCTTCACGCGCTTCGCGAGCTGCGACTCGGCAAGCCAAACGCGAGCACGCGCCAATTTCAGTCGGCTCGCGTCTGCTTACACTTGTGGGGATGTGGGGCATTTGGTGCGTAGACCGACTCGGTTCAAGGGGCTGCCGAAAATATTTTTCGCGGGCGTCGGAGGGGTACTTATCCAACAGCGGACATCGCGAAAAGCCGCATAGCGCGCGGAAATTTCACTTTTGCTGCGTGGATAAGTTTTCTCGCTGCACTGCCGCGAACGATATTATATTTCAACGAAAATATTTTCTGCGGCGCACGAGGCAAGTGGCACGCTCGTTTGCCACCGCGGTGGTAGCTATCTAGTCCGCCACTGACGTCGGCCGCTCGCTGCGTTTGCGCAACCAATTGACTTCGATCAAACGGGGATCGTGCGCGTAGTCGTACGATTTTGACGCGAATAGGGAGTGGCTGTCGTGTCAATACGCAGGACTTTTGCGTGCTTTGTCACACTGGTGCTTGGCGGCGCCATGGCATCGCCTGCCGAGGCCGTTCCCGCTTTCGCGGAGCAGACCGGCCAGCCGTGTAGTGCTTGTCATGTCGGTGCGTTCGGGCCACAGCTCACACCGTTCGGCCGTGCATTCAAAATGGGCGGATACACGATGCGCGCAAGTACTGGCTTTACCAATCCCCTGTCGGCGATGGCAATCGCCTCATTTGTCAATTCGGCGAAGGACCAATCCGCGCCGCCAGCGCCACACTACGACGTCAACAACAATGCCACCATTGACCAGATCAGCGTGTTCGTTGCCGGCGGCATTGACGACAACTTCGGTGGCTTCGCGCA